>JBHIDR010000022.1:0-13233 GCA_046760225.1 Candidatus Aenigmatarchaeota archaeon | reverse complement strand
TGAAATTTCAAGGAAAGAAACTAGTACAGATAAGGAGCCATAAGAGCTATTGGGGCAAGAACTTAAGTCCGGGAAGAGTGCCGTTCCACAGACCTGAGTTGATAGTTGAGCCCCATCTTGAAGGATGGTGGGATGATAATTCTGTTGAGTGCTTTTATCAGAGCAACAAGATATTGCAGATAAGGAAATGATAATTTTATATGTAATCAGCTACAATGATAGAAGGGCCTTTGAACTACAGAAAACTGAGAGCAAGAATAAGGAATGTTGATATCTACCCTTTCTTGATGAATGCATCTGGTCCAAGGTGCACAACTAAAGAAGAGCTAATAGAACTGGCCAGGTCTGCTGTTGGGGCGGTAGTTACAAAATCAGCCACAATTCTTCCAAGGCAAGGCAATCCTGAGCCAAGGCTCTATGAATGCGAGGATTATACGATCCAGGCAATGGGGCTTCCAAATCCGGGGTACAGGGCATATGTTGAAATAGCGGATGAGCTGAAAGAATATGGCAAGCCCTTGGTAGGCAGTATTGCAGGGTTCAACAGGGAAGAATACCTGACAATGGCAATGGCCTATGAGCAAGCAGGATTTGACATGATAGAGGTCAATCTTTCCTGCCCGAACGTAGAGGCAAGGCAGCTGTGCTATAATCCTGAAGGTGCAAGGCATGTTCTGGAAGGTCTGAAGGATGAGATAGAAATACCGCTGACAGTGAAGGTTGGTCCTTATCTTGACAGGAAGCTGATGGAGGAGATGGTATGTGTTTTCGAAGAAGCAGGAATTGATGCAATAATTGCAGTGAACTCGCCTGCAGGAGCAACTGTGATAAAGGAAGGGAAATTCATGCTGGAGCCAAAGTATGGCGGTCTCTCAGGAAAAGCGCTCAAGCCGCTTGCACTCGGCAATGTTGCAAGGTTTCATGAACTAACAGAAATACCGATAATCGGTGTTGGTGGAATAAAGAATGCAGATGATGTAGTGGAATATCTGGATGCAGGTGCTGTTGCTGTACAGATAGGCACAGCATACATGCAAGAAGGGCCAGAGATTTTTGCCAGAATAATTGATGAACTAGAACTTTGATATAATGCCTTCTTTTCTCAGATACTTGAAGAGAGCATTAATTTTAGTCGGCTCGTATATTGTTCCTGACCTGTCTTTCATCTTCCTGACAGCATCTTCAGTATTACGACGCTTCTTGTATGGCCTGTCTGATGTTGCAGCATCCCAGGAATCTGCAGGCCTTATTATGCGGGCCACATCAGGCACCCTTCCTCTTATCATTCCTTCTTTTGGGCCTCCAGGATATCCTGAGCCGTCCCAGTTCTCATGGTGGCATTTTATCGCATTTTTCACTATTTTGGGAACCTCAATGCTCGTGTTCTTTTTGAGCCATTTAAGACCGTCATAGGGGTGCCTCCATATAGCCTTCCACTTATCCCCACCTCTTTCAATCTTGTTGAATAGAATATCGTTATCAATGTAGATTTTTCCTGCATCATGCAGTTCAGCGCTTAACCTGATTAAGGTGGTTGTTTTCTTGTTAAGGCCAAGTGCTCTAGCAATACCTTCAGCATATTCGCCTGTCCTTACAAGATGCCCGCTCGTATAGTTCTGCCAACTGATATTGTGCGCCCCTTCCTTTTCTGTAAGCTCCAGCCTGAGCTGAAGAGCGAGCCTTTTTAGTTCCCTTTCAATTTCCTCAAAATCAGAAGATACTCCCATGGTAGCACTGTAGACTAATGGTTGCAAAAGGATTTATTTCAGAATATTTTGACATATACCTTCCTTCTGTTCCTTGGGCCGTCCAGCTCAACAAAGAATATGTTCTGCCAGCGGCCGAGAATAAGCTTTCCATTCTCTATGAGCAGTGTCTCAGAAGGACCGAGAATCGCTGCCTTGATATGTGCAGCAGCGTTATTATCCACCTTGTCATGCCTGTAGCCTGCATGCAGAGGAACAGCCTTGTCCAGCGCATCCAGCAGGTCCTTTCCTATATCTGGGTCCCAACCCTCGTTTATAACTATTGCTGCTGTTGCATGCGGTGTATATACAATACATTGCTTTCCTTTTGATTTTTTTATTATTGCTCTAACCCTATCAGTTATGTCAATTACTTCAAATTGCTCTTTTGTGGAGAAAGTCAGTTCATGCATGATACCAATTTAATCAGAGGTCCTTAAATGTTTTTCTGACCTCCTTATAATTATGAAAGAGGGCATATCTGAGGAGCCTGACTATGATGCAATCGCAAAGAAGCTGCTGAAGATGGAGCTTGGCATACAGATAAAGAACATGCCCATTGCGCACGGTATTCTGGTTGAGTAGAGAGAGTACACTTACATAGGGAGCATACAGTACCCGTACAGGGAATACAGCGAAGAGATAGTTGTGCTGAGCAAGTCAACCTATATTCTTGCAGAGCCCCTTGTTGAGGCAATAAAGAACAATGACCCTGAGAGGCCCATACTCAAGGCTGAAGAGGAGCTGGACCTGTACGGGAACTACCACATACTGAGGAGGACGGGCGACAGGCTAACAATGATGACACCTGAGCAGACAAGATATGCTGCAACCCATCCTGTTGCCCTTGGTGAGGCAAACCCAAAAACCACTTAAATGTTTTTTCTTCGAGTAAACAAAGAAACAAATAAATCCCTTTTGTCTAAATATATTATATGGATAGAGACCCCCTAAGTTCTTATCTTAACATTCGCGAGGCCACAAGGCACATAATAGATTATCTCATTATGTACCCAGATGCATGCGGCGAAGAGGGCGCTGAAGACTATAACTGGCATCCAGAGTTCGGACAGAAGCATGGGAAGATAACAGGCAAAAGACTCAACAGAGTCAGGCATACTTATAGGGAGAGGCTAGGTCTAGGAAAGAAAAGACCAAAAAGAGGGCCAGGGAAAACAGCCATGAGGATTAAACGGTTCCTGAGATTATATCCTGATGCATTTGGTGAAGAAGGAACAAGGCTGTATAACAACCATCCCAACTTCGGGAAGTTTCATGGAAAAATCAAGAAATACCAGCTTGAGAATGCCAGGCACATGTTCATGAAGGAGCTTGGCCTCAAGGACATGAGGGGCAAGAGCAGAAAGAAAAACAGCGTAGAGGAACGGATCAAGAGCATGGAAAGATTCTTCAAGAAATTCCCTAATGCACTGGGCCAGCCAGGCCTCAATATCTACAACAACCACCCTGAATATGGGAAGAAGCACGGGAAACTGACAAAGGACCAAATGAGATATGCCAGAGATGTTCTCAGGAAAAGGAAGAAGGTCAAGAACAAGAAGTGGTCAGGCAGCATCACAAGGAAAAAGGTGAAGGAGTATCTCAGGCTCCATCCTGATGCTGTAGGCAAAAGAGGGGCAAAGGCATACAACAATGACCCTGATTTTGGAAAGAAGTATGGTAGGATAACCCCTGACTATCTTAACGGGATAAGGTGGGACTATGGCAAGGAACTAGGACTTCTTGATATGAGAGGAAAGTACCATGATGAGGCTGCGCTGCACATACTGGAATTCCTTGGCCTGTACCCGGAAGCTGCAGGAGAGTCAGGCGCCTACCTTTTCAATGAGCACCCTGATTTCGGCAAGAGGTACGGCACCATAACCAAAGCGCAAATGGACTCTGGAAGGGGTAGATATAGAAAAAGAATTGGTAATCTTCCAGATATGAGGGCCAAGCCAAGGAGAAAAAGGAAAAGAAAGATAGCACCATGGTTCAAGAGGGAAAGAGCCAAGTACTTCATAATGGAGAACATGCACATAGACAACCCAAAGGACATGAGGAAGGCTGTGAAGGAGAAGCTGGGCTATACGTACACCAAGAGGGAGATAAAGGAGCTGATGAAGGAGTGCGAGGAACTTATGGGAGAGCCGGACATATAGAGAATGGGCGGCTATTCTGATTGGAGGTCTTGTTCAGCGAGTTCGGTCAGTTTCTTGAGTATACTGGCTTCGTTTCTGTCTAAGGCACGATATGCCAGCTGTCCGAGGGCCAGAACATCATGATAGCGCTGTCTGTTGAGCGCAAACCAAGCAGTGTGGCTCAGCCAGTTCTCGAGTTGGCTGTACTGTTCTTCAGGGTCCTTAAACATATATACATCATCACCGAAGTAACGGTACAGGTGGATTTTGCTCCAGCTAGGGCGGCGTCCATTAAGCAGTTCTTTATAGGCGCTTTCGATTTCCTCTAGTACGGCTTTGGTGAGGGTCATGGCCTGCACTGTTACAGAGCTGAAGTAAATAGGGTCATTTTTGCTCTTCTTGCTGGGCCAGGCCGTGTGGATAGGTTCGATGTCGACTGTGATTTCAGGCCTGATGTGCTTTTTCCGAGCCCTGGCGCCTAAGCGGGCCGAGAGATGGAAGGAATTGCCACGGACGTCAAGTGTGGGGACGGTGACAGATTTACCTCGATGGTAAAGCACGTTTACAGTGCCATGTTTGATGTCGCGTTCCACTTTATCAGCAAAGCGTTTCACAAAGGCTCGGGTGCGGGCGTCTGTGCCCGGATAGTGACCTAGTTCGAACTGGGGGACCCGCCAGTAGTAATCTGAGACAAAGCCGACACTGGTCGACCATTTTCTGAAGCGCAGCTCCTCACGCATATCTTCAAGGTATTCTGTATCCAGTTCGTAGCGGCGGGCTCCTCGCAGGCGAGGCAACTGCTCTGAGATAGCATCAAGCCGCTGGTCAACTTCAGCGTTGGCGGCAGACGTGGCGGCCTTAACAGAGCCGAAGTATTTTTGGGCTGCACGAGCCAATTGTTTTTCGCGCCTTGAGCCGAGGAAGCAAAGTCCCATACCATAGTGATCCAGAAGCTCAGAGACTACAGCCTTCTTGCTGTTAAGCCTGCGATGACGCATACACATATATTGTGGGAGAAAGCCTTAAAGGTTTTCTCAAAGGAAATGTCCAGAACAGGGTTAATTAGAGTATGCTAATTTGACCAAAACATTTACAATTCCTTAATCCAAATGGAATGGTCCGAAACGAACTTGCCGGGATATGCTTCCCAATTTTTAACATTACTGTAGAGAGTGAAATTGTTTTTCTTAATAAAGGAAAGTTCAATCTTATCATGTTTCTTTTTCTGGCCAGTGAGCCATATTATTACTTTACAATCTTTCTCCCTCGCCTTTTCCATCACAACATCAAACAGCTTCTGCAAGGCAACTTCCTTACCGTCAAAAGCTCCTATTTCACTTACGTAGACATACTTGCTTTCTAGACTGCGTAAGGGTTCGTGAACGAATGGAATAGCCTTTGTTTCATTAACATACTCGAAGAAGATGAATGCAATGACACCATCCTCTTCTGCAACAAAGAAGTTTCCAGTGGTTATCCATTTATCAAGAACATCAGAAGGACAAGATCTACCTGCTGTATTTTGGGTATATCATTAGATGTGGCCTGACGTATTTTCATGATAAGAATTATGATTTCAGGAATTTATGTATATTTATGTCTGCCAGTAGCGGTGAGTAGTTAAAAAATTTCTCTCTTCCCTGAGTGTTTCTTTGTAGAACTTGTCATCATCCTTGAATGCAAAACACTTCCTCATGATACGTTTAGCAGTTGTTGGTCCTACACCTCTTCCTGCTAAAACGATTGCACCTCTTTTGCCATATGCAACAATCACGTCTGCGCTCATCTTTATTCTTTGCAGCTTCTTCTGTTCCTCATCAGTAAGCCTTTTGCCCTGCAAACGCTTCTTTATTATTTCCTTTGCTTCTGTCATGTGCGGATGAATGCAGGCCAGCAGCTTTGAGGTGCAGCGGGGGCATCTTGGAACCTTTGGGATTTCCTTTACCTTGTATGATACAGAGTATTTTCCGCAGTTAAGGCAGACGAGCCTCATCTTTGTGCTGAGAAGCCGCTTCTTGAATATCCTTAGTATCTCTGCTTCTGGCCTGTCAGGCTTTGCAATGTCATGAAGCTCCTGCTGCAGGCCAAGCTCTCCAAGAAGGCTAAGGCCGTCAACTGTGTGTATCTTCAGCTTCTTGCTTCTTATTGATCTGATTATCTTTTCTGTTTGCTTAACATCTAGCTTTTCAGTGAACAGCTCACGAAGGGTCTCCTTTGCAATAGGAGAATCCCGGTAGACCTTGATTATGTTGTCAACATTTATCTTGTCGTATTTTGCACCTTTCATTATTGCGCCGAACCGTTTTGCAATCTGTATGAACCTGTGCTTGTAAAGGCTTGACCTTGGTAAGGAAAGTGCAAGTACAGTATGGAGCTGTTCTGGTTTTATATCCTTTAGTATTCTAACTATGTTTTCTGGCTGGACATTGCTGAATATTATCCTGTAAGGATCTGTTTTGCTCTGAACAACCCTTCCCTGTTCTGCTGTGAGGATTGCTGATATGTAGCGGGCAAGTGTTTCATTGACCAATGACCCGAAGCAGCAATGCAGGACAGTGAAGTCACCTGCATGCTCGACTGTTATGGACCTGTTATCAGGTACAGGGAATTTCTTGGATTGCCTGTTAATTATCCAGACCATCTTGCTTGCTGTCTGGCTGGAAACAGGATACTTCTCCTTTATTTTCTTTGCTATTTCTGTTTTCTTTTTTCCTCCTTTCAGGTACTGGTATGCCTGGCGTCGCAATGCCCCGACTTCCTGTGCAACCTCGAAAGGTACTGGTATGAGTTCGCCTTCCCATGCTGGTACAGATGATTCAAGACCTGTTATGGGCTCGACAAATACCTTGTCATTTTCAACTGATATTACTCTCCAGGGCCTTCCCTTTACAATAAAGGACGAGCCTGTTTCAGAATGCTCTGCAACAAATGCCTCGTCCAGGGTGCCCACCATTGTGCCTGTTGTCATATCTATTATTTTGTAGGATATGCTGTCAGGTATGACAGAAAGGTTTGTGAAGTAATATTCGAATGACCTTCTGCACCTTCTTATTCCGTTGCCCAGGTATATCAGGCGGAGGCTTCTTAGGAATTCGATTATTGAATTGAATTCCTTTGCTGTAAGGTCCTTGAACGGGTATGCTCTTTTCAGGGTTTCGTATACCTTTTCTGGTTTTATGTCATATTCCTCCATTGCCATCCCGACTATCTGGTGAGCAAGAACATCCATTGCATCTTTGTGAAACCTTGGGCGCTCTAATTCTCCTTTCATTGCTTTTCTTGCAATCACAGCTGCCTCGAATATGTCATCGGCTTCTGTTGCGATTATTATCCCTTTGCTTATCCTTTCTACACCATGGCCTGACCTTCCCACACGCTGCAAGAGCTGGGTGACTTCCCTTGGGCTCATGTACTGGATTACAAGGTCAATAAGACCGATATCTATTCCCAATTGCAATGAGCTTGTTGCAATAAGTGATTTGAGTTCTTCTTCCTTGAAGCCTCTTTCTGCTTTGAGCCTTACCTCTTTTCCAAGTGAGGAGTGGTGGACTTCATGTTTTAGCTCCCTGTCAAGTACTCTTAGTCTTGATGAAAGCATTTCAGATGCCTCCCTTGTGTTGGTGAAGGTGAGAACTGCCTTGTGGGACAGCATGAGCTCGTGTATTTTTCTCAGTCTTGCTGCTATTGAGTCACTGAGGTTTATTTTTTCAGCTATAATTCTGTCCTTTGGTTTTGGAAATGGTGATTCAACCTTAATATCGAGGTTTGTTTCCTCTTTTGCATTTACTATCACATGCTTCTTGCCATTGAAAAGGAACTTTGCTGCTTTTTCAGGAGTGCCGACTGTTGCAGAAAGTGCGATTATCTGTGGCTCACCGCAGAGGAGCCTCAATCTTTCTAGTGCGAGCATGAGCTGCACTCCTCTTTTGCTGTCTATTAGCTCATGTGCTTCGTCTATGACCACGTATTTGACATTCTTCAAGAGTTCTCTTAGTTTTTTACCAGTTAGCATTGGTTGCAACTGCTCAGGTGTTATGATGAATAGCTCATCCGGATGTTCTACCTGTAGTTTTCGCTCACGTGCGCTTGTATCGCCATGTCTAACTGTAACACCAAAATCAAGTCTATTTGACCACCAAAGTATCCTTTCCAAGAGATCTCTGCTTAATGAGCGAAGAGGTGAAATATACAAAATAGCTATAGGTTTAGGTTTTGAATTAACTAACTTATCGAAAATTGGCAAGAGTACACTTTCGGTCTTTCCGCTACCTGTATTTGAAATTGCAAGAGTGTTTTTTCCAGAAATAATCTTTGGTATAGCCAATTTTTGTATTTTTGTTGGTTTTTTAAATCTATCTGTGGCTAGCTTGGCTACTTCAGGGCGTAGCAGGCTGAATGTATTTAATCCTTTTTCAGTTTCCATAGTAATGCACCACCCTTTCCTTTCTTTTTCCCAGCAGTTTCGATGTTGTAATTGACGAACAGAAAAACCGAGATATAGCTAGGTCTTTTACTGCGCTATTAAGTAAATGAAACACTTCCAACATTCCAATCAACTATAACGCTGTTATACTTCTCTATGTAATAGCGCTGAGAAATAGTAGAGTATCAAAGGTTTTAAAGGTTTGCTAAGCTATCTTTGTCTTTTCGGGGCCCGTTGCATAAGCAGGCTCGGCCTTCTCTATCATACTGATAGAATAGCCATCATCCTCAAACTGTTCAATAAAATAAGGGCAGCTCTGGACATCTATTACAAACAGGGCCTTTTCTTTATCAATGATTGGCCTTATTCTTTCGTAAGTCAGCTGATTTAATTTTTCAGATGCCACATCAAAAAGTTTCCTTTTCCCTGAACTCTTTACCATCCTTTCTATTGCTCCAAGGTCTCCACTTTCGTATAATTGGCAAGCCTCTTCATCACGCTTACGGATGTTTTTGATAGGCTCAAATAGCGTCTCCTTTATTGAATCCGCGATAGCATAATCATCAAGCGAGAGAAGGACATCCACAAATTCCTTACCAGAAATCAGCTCCTTTATCTCCTTTCCTTGTTTATAGCTTTCCTCTAGGAAATGCTTGTCCATTTTAATTTTTTTTAGCTTGAGCCTCTTATCTAATTTGTGAGAATAATAAGCCAGAGCTGCCCATGGTTTAAGCCTTTTGAATAACCAAAGATGGGAAAAGAAGCCCATGTTCTTCTTTATTTGCTTTAGCTCAGAATGATTGAAGTAGGAGTGTGCGCTTCGGCTCGGAAAGGTGGCCCCAACCTCTATGTTAAGCTTAAGCTTCTTGTTCTTGATTGAATCAAAGCGTACTGCAAGGACATTGCAATCGCTGACAAGGTCGCTTATGCAGTCTCTGTAATCAGTCTTTACATTGTTCTTTGTAGCAACCACGCGAGAATCTTTTATGTCCCATACAAACGGCAGTGCATTCTCGAACATGTTTATCTCCTTGCTCTTTTGCTGAATGCGCGTGCTATTTTGAGAACCTTTCTATCAGGGAGCCTTATAAGATCTGGATGTTCTTCAAGAAGATCTCCAGCTAATCCAGCATCATAAATTCTTTGTGCCATTGCATATGCCTGTTTGTGCGCTTCCTTGGTGTACGTGTTTTTGTCAGTCAGGGCAATACCCATCTCTATTCTCTCTATATCCAAGTCAATTATTGATTCCTCAGCTTCAACCTCGGCTTTTGCAATGATATCATATGCTTTACCCAACTTTTTGTTCCCTTCTGCTTCAAGCTCTGCCAGAAGTTCATATCCGAGATCTATCTCTTTTTGCCTCAATGGGGTTGTTGATGCTCTTTCAACTTCTTTGCATGTCTTCATGCCATTCAGAACCATTTTATCTGATTCAGCCCTGTATCTTTCTCCTTTCATATATTCGTCACTGATTGTTATGTCACCGCCTCCTATCATGAGCCTTGCCAGACCCCCAAGGAATTCCTGAACAACATCATCACTATCAGGGACATAAATGGTCCTTAAGAGGTGCGTGTCTTCCTCTGCGTATATACCCCAGTCACCCTCGTGTTCAGGCTTTATCTGTATATTATTCTTGTCCACAAGATAAGTGGTCTTTTTCACTTCCTTGCCTGTTGCTACCTTGGGTAGCTTGTCCTTGAAGTCTTTGATAGGAACTTTGAATAAATAGGCTACTTGCCCGAGTACATTATAAACCTCGTTTTTAACCTTGTTCATCATATAAACCACCATGTTAACTACCCTTTAGTTGATAATAGGTTGCTCAACCTTAAAAATTTAATTAAGAAACTCTTTACGGCGTAAGAAGTTAATTCCTAGGCCTTCTTCCTGGCGAGCCTCTTTCTGCGCTTTCTGCGGCCCTTCTTCATCCTTCTGTGCCTCTTCCTTCCCAGCCTTCTGGTAGTCTTCTTCTTTGCTCTTTTCCTTGGGGACGACATAGGATAAATTATATTAGGATTCTATATATTGCTATGGACAGGGCAGAGAAACTTCTTGAACTGGTCAGGAGGGCAGTTGAAAGAATACCCCAGGGAAGCGCAGTTGCTTTCTCTGGTGGTCTGGATTCCACGCTGATAGCTGCGCTTGCAAAGGAGCCTGTGCTTTATGTTGTTGGCACTGAGAATGCCCCTGATATCCCTGCTGCCAAGAGAGCTGCTGAGGCACTTGGAAAGGAAGTGACCATGATAATTGTTGGCGAGGAGGAGATAAAGGGAGCTGCTGAAGAGATAAAGAAGATTTTAATGAACATAGAGCCTACGCCAGAGGCAAGGAGGGCAAGGCTTCCGTCAATGGAGCCTACCAAGGTTTCAATATCCTTTAATATGCCACTATACTTTGTTTGCAGGCACTGCACTGAAAGCACAGTTGTCTCTGCGCAGGGCCCTGATACAATGCTCGGAGGTTTTTTCAAATATCTGAAAATGAATAAGGAGGAGGCAATGAAGGAGATGAAAAGGGATACAGAAGATCTGGTTTCTGCGGGATATTTGCAGCATGTTGCAATAGGCAGGCATTTTGGCAAGAGGGTGGTGCTTCCCTATTTGGACAAGGAAGTTATTGATTTCCTCAGCAGGGTTCCTTTTGAACAGAGGATAAGGGATGGCAAGAGGAAGTGGGTGCTTGTAGAGGCTGCAAAGCTTGTTCTGTCAAAGGAAATAGCTGAAAGGGAAAAGAAGTCAGCGCAGTACGGAAGCGGAGTGATGAAATTTCTGAGAAAGAAAGGCACTTAAATGTTTTTCTATGCATTCTTATGCCATGCACGATGAACTAAAGGACAGGTTTCTTGGCTCGATGTACGGGGCTGCAATAGGAGACGCGCTTGGAATGCCTGTTGAGAACTATTCAGCTGAGAGGATAAGGAACAAATACGGTGTGCTGAAGGAATATGTGAAACCGCCCCTGGGGCATCCTTGCTCTCATCTGGATGCTGGCCAGTGGACAGATGACTTCCAGCAGGTCATGCTTGTTGCACAGACCCTGACAGAGAACAATGGTTTTGATGCAGAGAAATTCAGCAAGAAGTTCGCTGAGTGGGGAAGGCTCAATATCGAAGAGGAGAGCGAGCCAAAGAAATGGTGGAGGTATCCTGGGACAACGTCCCTTGGTGCGGCAAGGAGGCTGCTTGATGGAAATGAATGGCATAAGTCAGGCAGTTATTCAGCAACATGCGGTTCGGCAATGAGAGTGGCTCCAATAGGGCTTTTCTATTATAATGATAAGGAACTTGAGGAGATGGCAAAGAAGTCAAGCATAGTCTCCCATACGCATCCAGCAGCAATAGCAGCTTCAGTTTGCATAGCAAAGGCGGTTGCCTATTCTGCTGATGGCAATATCTGTTTCAAAGATTTGGTGGATACGAGCAGAAAGTATAGTGATGAGTTCAGCCATAAGCTGGTAAGGACCAGGGAATTGGATACCAACCTGAGAAAAATAGGAACATCTTGGAAGGCTGTTGAGGCGCCGGTTGCTGCAATTTATATTGCAATGAAGGACAAGGGTTTTGAGGAATCTGTTGTAGAGGCTGTGAATGCTGGCGGCGATACTGACAGCGTGGCATGCATGGTTGGTGCAATAGTCGGGGCCAGGGTTGGCAAGAGCAGGATTGACAAAAGGTTTTTTGACGGGCTGGAAGGCAGGGAAGTAATAGAAAAACTTGCAACAGAGCTGTATGAGGCAAGGAGTGTTTAATGTTTTAAAATAGTACTGACTAATTCTTTCCATGGACAAGAAGGAGAAGATGAGAAGGGTACTGAAATTCCTGAGGAAGAGGTATGGCGACGAGCTCTATTACGGAGAGCCCTTTGAGGTCCTGATATCTACAATAATCTCACAGAGGAACACAGGTGAAAGCACCAAAAAAGTTTCCAGGGAACTCTTCAGGGTTGCCAGAACACCCCAGGGAATAGCAAGGATTCCCATGAAAAGGCTGCAGAAAATAATTATGCCGAGCGGGACCTGGAAGCAGAAATCAAAAAGGATACATGATACAGCCAAGATTATAAGGAAAAGAGGAGGGGTACCAAAGGACAGGGGAAAGCTCATGGAACTGCCAGGAGTGGGGCCAAAGACAGCAGACATTGTTCTCATGTATGGCTTTGGGGTACCTTCCATTGCTGTTGACACGCACTGCAACCGGGTGCCGCGCAGGCTGGGGCTAGTAGGCTGGGATGCGACAATATCTGATGTAAAGAAAGAATTAGAAAGAATTACACCAAAGAGCCAGTGGTACATGGTGAATCAGGGATTTGTGTCATTCGGCAGAGAGGTGTGCAGGCCCGTGAATCCGAGGTGCACGGAATGCCCTTTTCTCAGGTTCTGCCCATTTGGCAAGGAAAGGGTTAAATATCTAAGAAAGAAATAATTGTTGGTGAAACAATGGCCAAATACGAGACAATAAAAAAGAAGGCAAAGGAAAAGGTGGGGGACGTACTCGAGGGCACAGGTGACATGATAACCCTGTGCGATACCAGAGCTGAAATGTTAGGGATGGCCTACAGCTCAAGCAGGGACATACTGAGCCTAAAGGGCGTAGAACTAACTAAAAGGCAAAAGGAGACCTATGGGAAAGCGCTCAGGAAGGCAGCAAATTTGGGAAATACCTATGGGAGGCTGGCAACAGAACTAAGAGAATTCAAGGAAATTGTTGGAAGACCTGATATCTCTGGCTATAAAAAGAATAGGTTAAAGAACATAAGGAAAAGGGCACTTCGAATAGCCAACCAGATGGAAAACATTGGCATGAAAAGGGAAGCAGGCAGTTATAGAAGAGTAATTACAGTGGCAGATGTTTTCCTGGGGAAGAAACCGCCTGTAAAGAGGGCGAAGAAGAAACCAGCAGCTAGCTAGGCAGTTGCATTAC
>JBHIDR010000021.1:0-13638 GCA_046760225.1 Candidatus Aenigmatarchaeota archaeon | reverse complement strand
GCCCTCATACCGGTCATAATAGCCCTTGTTTACATTGAGGGTGAATGGGCAAAATGGCTGGCATTTTCTCTTTTTGTTTTTGCTGTGTTTACAGACTGGATTGACGGCAAGATAGCAAGGAAGCTGAACCAGAAGACAAAGTTCGGAAGCTTCTGGGACCCATTATCTGACAAGCTAATGATAAACCTTGTGCTGCTCGTGTTCATGGACATCGGTCTCCTGCCAGCATGGATGGTACTGCTTAATCTGGCAAGGGAGCTTGCGGTCCATGAAACAAGAAAGATGGCAATGTCCGAAGGACTTATACTGGTCTCTGAACAGAGCGGAAAGGCCAAGGCCGGTTTCCAGATGCTGACAATATTCACCGGCCTGCTGCTCCTTGGAATGGCTGCTTCAGCAATAATGACAGAAGTGACAGCATATACAACTGAAATATTATTCTGGATAATGGCAGTCACGCTTGTTGTTGCATACTATGCTGTAGTTGAGTTCTTCTGGAAGAACAGAAAATATATATTCAGGCGCTGAAGTCCAGGAGCATCTTGCTCCTGTTAATCATATACTCTTCAAAGGCCTTCTTCATGTCATTAACTGACTTGACTGCTAATCTTTCACCAGCAACCTTTGCATAAAGTTTTTGGATTTCCTGATCTTTCATGAAATCAAGTATAACTGGATAATGTCTTGCAGGGCTCCTGCTCAGCCCCCTTATTGTTATTGCCTTGCTCAGGATGTCCCTTGTGTTTATCTGCACCATCTCCTCGCTCACGCCAAGGAGCATTATGGTGCCCCTTGGCCTTATCATGCTTATTGAGGTGTTTATTATTTTTTCAGCGCTCCTCTTGCCAACGCACTCAAATATCCTGTTGGCCTTGTTGTGGAGCTGCTCAGGAATCTTTTCCTTATTTAAGTTTATGGTTGTTGTAAATCCTGAAAACCTTTCAAGCTTGCTGTCATGCCTTCCAAACACGTACAGCCTTTCCTTCGGTATATGAAAGGCTTTTGAAGCAATCACCGAGAGTATGTATCCAAGGTAGCCGTCGCCAAATACAGCAACAGTATCACCTTCCTCTATACCAGAGTCAACCAGTGCGCCATAAGCCACAGTGCTCATTTCTGTATGCACTGCTATCTCATTCGGAACATTGTCCGGTATCTCAGCCACACATTCCTCAGGCTGGATGATGCGTGTCCTTGCAAAGCCAGGAGCATTACTGGACATGAACTTGGACCTCTTGCAACTGTTTTCATTGCCCTTGCTGCAGAATTCGCAGCCAGGATTGTCGCACCTCCTTGAAGGTATTAATACTACCCTTGTGCCAGGTCTTAGCAGCGTGCCTGGTCCAGCTCTTTCTATGACGCCCACTGCCTCATGCAGCAGAAGAAGGGGGTACTTGTTCATGAACCCCTGCTTGTCCCTTATTCCATAGAAATAATCAAACCCGAAGATGCTGTAAATTTTGGGTCTTAATCCGAAGTAGTATTTTGCATCAGCATCACAGACCTGGGCATGTGTCACCCTTATGAGGTAATTTTTTTCCTGTGGCTCAGGAAGGTTTACAGAAACCTCATTTATCTTCTTGGGAGCCACCACATGGTATTCCTTTGCTTCCATAAATCCACCAAACAGTTTTATAGTAAATAAATAAGATATTTATAGATTAAATAGACATGGTGTTCGCATGAAACAGGCCATTGTTGTGAGGACTGATCTGAAGATGGGGAAGGGAAAAATAGCAACGCAGTGCGCACATGCCAGCATAGGCGCATTTATAAGAACAAAAGGCAAGGACAAGGAGTTATGGTTAAGGACAGGGATGAAAAAGGTAGTGCTCAAGGTTTCCAATGAAAAGGAACTCAACACGGTTCACAGGAAAGCCAAATCACTCAAGCTGCCCACTGACATGGTTTCTGATGCAGGAAGGACACAGCTCGAGCCTGGCACAAAGACATCTGTTGGTATTGGGCCTGCAAGCGATGATAAGATTGATAGAATAACAGGAAAGATGAAACTATTGTGATATCATGGTTTCTGAATGGTTTACCCAGAAATTCATAGAACCGCTTTGCAGATACTACACTCTTGAAGCCACCATTGTATATGCCATAATACTTGCTCTTGCTGTATATGGCACATATGTTCTTCTCAGGAAACTGAAGGTTGGTATCGATAAAAGCTTTTTCATTGGGGTTTTGCCTTTCATAATATTCGGCGGCTGGACAAGGGCTCTCAGGGATCATGGACTTTATGAGGGCTGGTGGTGGTGTTCGCCTCCAATATATTTCATTGTATTTGCAGTTGCACTTGGCTCCCTGCTCATGGGGCTGTGGATACAAAGGAAAAAAATATTGGAATACCATAAGTTAATGCTTGCTGTTGGTTCTGTGCTCCTGCTTTACAACCTCGTGCTCACGCAAGTCACAAACTGGTCAGGGTTCATAACAATACTTGGCATTGCATTTTTCTGGGCAATTATTTTCTTTGGGATCCATAAGTACAAACCAAAGCTCCTGAGCGTAGAGAATGCTGGCATAGTTGTTGCGCACCTTTTTGATGCGAGTGCCACGTTCACTGCAATGACATTTTTCGGTTATTACGAGCAGCACGTGCTCCCCACGTTCCTTATCAACATATTCGGTCCAGGAATCATGTTCGTCCTTAAAATTGCTGTTGTGCTGCCTGTGTTAATGATAATCGACAGGTACAGTGATGACAAGTTCTTCCCCAACTTCCTTAAGATAATAATCCTTATTCTCGGGCTCGCACTCGGAATAAGAGGTCTCCTTACAGTGAGCTTATGAAAGGCATTGGTGGAAGATTAAGGCAGAGGATAGAGGACTTCCGGGTTGAAGAAATATCGAAACCGCTTCCTGAAGGAGACGAGTATACGGTTTTCTGGCTCGAGAAATTCAACTGGGACACCAACAACGCAATAAGGGCAATTGCAAAATCCTTGCATGTGAGCATAAAGAGGTTCGGAATAGCCGGGACAAAGGACAAGAGGGCTGTCACAAAACAGAGGGTGTCTGCATGGAACATAGAAGCAGATAAGCTGGAAAAGGTAAAAATAAAGGACCTCAAGCTTTATGGTTTTGAAAAATCAGGAGAAAGAATAAGCCTGGGTGAATCAGAAGGCAACAGATTCATTGTAACCATAAGGGATATTGATCTGGGTGAGGATGAAATAATAAAAAGGCTGGATGACGTGTTTTCTGTTCTGGAGAGGGGAATATTGAACCTGTTCGGTCCGCAAAGGTTCGGGGAAGTAAGGCCTATCACTCATCTGGTTGGAAAGGAAATGCTGAAGAGTAACTTCGAGGGGGCTGTCAGAATTTACTTGTGTAATGTTTTTGAAAAGGAGCCTGAAGATTCCAGGAAAGCAAGAAAGGCACTGGCAGATGCATGGGGAACAAAGGAAGGCTATCTGAAAGCACTGGAGCTTTTCCCGAAAAGGCTGAGGTACGAAAGAAACATGATTGACTACCTTTCAAAACACCCGAATGATTTCGCAGGAGCACTCAGAAGACTTCCAAAAAGATTAAGGAAGATGTTCATCAATGCGTTCCAATCCTGGATATTCAACCAGGTGGCAGAGAGGGGAACAGAAATCGTGAAATTACCGGGCTATGACACAGAACTGGAAGAAAGCCCTGTTGACAAGAAAATAAAGCAGATACTTGAGAAGGAAGGAATAAAGATAGAAGACTTTAGGATGCGCAGCATGCCAGAACTAGCATGCACAGGAATCCAGAGAAAGGTCTTGCTTGTTCCAAAGGAACTAAAGCTCATAGAAATAGCTGATGATGAGTTCAATGAAGGAAAGAAGAAGGCAATTATATCCTTTGCTCTGCCTTCAGGGGCCTATGCAACAGTGGTGCTGAATAAAGTGATGGTGGGACAGTGACCTTCTTGCCAGTGAGCTTCTCAGCTTCCTCGAACATCACTTGGTAGGGATTTTCCATCTTGTTTATTAATTTTCCGTTCGTATCCTCCCATCCGTTCAATATTATGTCAAGCCCCCATTTCAGCGCCTTTCTTGAATCTGTTGTGAACTTCATCATGCCCCGCTCTATCATGAACTTGTCCATTGCAGGAAGCTCGTCGGGATACATTGATATTGTGGGGCAGCCGGCAAGAGCGGCCTCCCTGTTCATGCAGCATCCTGCACCAAGCATGAGGTTCGTATGCCAGTAAAGGCTCAAGACATCTATTTCCTTTTCTGGAATGGTCACACCCAGTTTTGAGAACTGCTGCCTGTCAACCTTGTTCCTTGGCACGAAAACTATCTGTGCATCAATGTTGTCCAAAATCTCTGCGAGAACATTGTAAAGCTTGCTCTTGCGGAACACATGTGAGGAAAGATAGGGCTCTGCCCTCGTGACTATGATGGGCTTGTTCCCAGAGAGATTGAGCTGCTTCAGAACGTCCTTTGAAGGCCTGAAGTCTATGAAATGAGTATAGTCAGAAACGCCGAAGAACTGCCTTATCTTCCTTGGCCCGAACTGCTTCAAGTATCCTGGAAAAACAAAGGAAGGCACCACAATAACATCTGAAATAGGCATCATCAGCCTGTTCTGTATTGTTGCGCTATCATGATCTATGAGGTTTACACAAGGCACGCCAAGACCATAACATACTCTTGCTCCTTCAATGCCGTGCTTGAAAAAGCCTATGTCTGGCTTTTCCTTCTCAACAAACTTCGCAAGCTCCATTATCCTTTCAGAGCTCTTTACCAACTTTCCCATCCTGCCTCTTCCACCATGCTTACCAATAAGAGCATATTTGACACCGTATCTGTCAAGCGATTCCTTTACCTGACCGAAGTCCCTTGCTGTAACAACTATATTGTTCATGTTCTTCATCATTGCCCTGAAAAAGGTCACATGCGGAGGAGCTGTAACATCTATCCATATCTTCATATTATCACCAGGATTGAAACCGTCGCTATGCCTATCAATATCTCAAAAGACCATAATATTTTTACTACCATCTTTTCTGTCATGGGTTTTATCTTCAACAGCATCCTTACCACAGAAAGGAAATCATCCCTTGGCTTAAGCATGCCGTTCCCAAGAATCTTGGTCGGTTTTTTCTCGTGGCTGCTGAAGTATCCTGAAGAGCATCCCTTGAAAAGGCAGTCAAGGATATGGATGCCCAGCAGAGGAACAAGGACTATGTACATTCCATAGTAAAGTGTCATGGAAGCAAAAAAGCCCCCTATCAGAAGCGTTCCAACATCACCAGGAAATATTCTGGCAGGGTATTTATTATGCAGCAGGAACGCAAGAAGGACTAAAAACATCCCGACGGACATAAAGAAAGGGGCTGCCTGGCTTAGCAGGAATGATGCGGCTGCGAAGAAGAATGCTATTATTGTTGAAAAACCTATTTCAAGTCCGTTGAGCCCTGCAAAAATATTGAATATGTTTGATGCTGCTATCAGGAAAAGTATGCTCAATATGAAAAACAGGCCTGTTGCCCCGTACAGAAACGTTCCAACAGCTGCTATTGCAAAGGATACGATGAGCTTTTGATACTTTCCCAGCCTTACAATGTCATCAACCAGGCCATAAAGTGAGAACATCATTGCTACGAGCATGACGTACACTATCCTTATGTCACCCAGCATCATGTAGGCGAACAAGAGGAAAATTGAAATTGAAAACAGGATAACAATACCCCCGCATTCTGCAACTTTCGGTCTTTGTGGCTTGTGGACATCAATGCCATACTTTATCCTTGCTTTCAGTACCTTGGCGACTTTTGGTATTATAAGGTAAGTCAGGAAGAACAGAGCAATGGCTAAGGAGAAGATGATTTGCACTGCTTTCAAATATTCAAACATAATAATTTTACAGAAAACAGGACCTATAAATATAACAGTCGAAATCGTTGTGGAACGTTTCACGCATCTGAAACGTTATATCTTGGTCTTGCTCTCCACAAGATAGGTCTTCTTTATTTTCTTTCTAGAAACAAGACCTCTTTTCTCAAGGTTCTGGACAAGCCTTGAGACCTTGGGCTTGGAAAAACCTGTTATGCCAGGAAGCTCGTTCTGTTTCACTGCTCTCCTTTTAACAGCATAGATTATCTTTCTCTCTTCCTTTGTAAGTATGCTTGAGGGCAGCTTGACTTTTGATATAAAGATGACAGCAACAAGCGCGAAGGCAAATATTGCAAAAAGTACCCAACTAAATTCTGATTCGGTCACTTTCTTTTCTATGTCAGAAGAAGCTGGACTGATTAGTTCTGTCTCGATGCCCATATCTTCTTTCACTGTTTCAAAAAGAAAGGCCTTTCTAGCACCGATCTTTTCCATTGCAGTCCTTGTCTCTTCAGGGACAGTCCCATCAATGGTATAGAGGACAGGTATGTTGTTTTTCATTGCAAACCTCTGCGCAGCCAGAAGATTGTCGTAATTGGCACCGTTGACAAGAACAACATATTTGCTTTCTTCCCAGAGCTCAACCGCAACCCTGGCTGCTGTGCCTTCCCTGTTCCAGTCCCACAGCCTGCGGACATTAAATCCCATGTTGTTCAATGTTTTTTCCACCTCAAACGCTATTGCCTCGTTTCCACCAACAAGCAGAAGGCTTGTATAGCCTGATGCAACATACCCCTGAAGTTCTTCATAAATGCTTTCTGATATCTCATCCGGACTTACAAGCACGACAGGTATGTTCTTTGAGTTTGCATAAACCGATGCAACAACATATTCTGTTGGTATGTCAGCCCTTACCACGATAAGATCGTAGGATTCAGCTGCATATGCAGGTGAACATAAAAACACTAGTGCCATGAAAATTATTATCTTCTTGATTTTAACCCCCTCCAAATCATCAACATGAGCAATACTAAGGAAGCCAGGGATGAGGCCAGCAGAGCTTCAACTGCTCCTAAATACTTTAGCTCAGGCACCAAATAAAAGTTTAACGTAAAGGCAAGAATAAGGAACACCGCTGATGCATATGCGGCGTATTTCTGCAAGGCAATGGCACTTGCGAAGTGGGTCAGCAGCGAAAGAAAGCCAATTAAGGCGTAAACAACCATCAGCGGCAATACAAATGTCGTGACCTCAATATAGAGTGGGTTTATCAGGTTGACCAGGGGCTCGATGAAGAAAAGAATGGCCATTGTGTAAAGGACATAAAGCACTACAACGTATCCTGTTGACTTGAAAAGACTTGTTTTGAGCCGTGAAACGTTTCTATGGTTCCTGCTTGCAACAGGAAGCAGTGCATTCGCATAGGAATTGGCTATGACAAGATATCCTATGCATAACGATATACCTAAGTCATATATCCCTGTTGCAGATGTTGTGAAAAATTTTGCAAGGAAGAACCTGTCAATTCCAAGCCCTAAGAATCTTGTTATTTCTGCAATGAATATAGGAAAGGAATAAATGAGCAGCATTCTGTAGTTTATGAGCCCTTTTTTGATCTTTATCATGTTGATTGAAGCAATTCTTTTCGGAAGCTTTCCCTTGAAGATTAAAACAAGGTCAATAAGCATGTGTGCTATAAGGAAAGCAAAGTAAGGCGGATAGTTGTAACCGACATAAAAAAGGAATATTAAAAGAATTACCTTTGCTGCTGAAAGCGCGACATCAGAGAGTGTTGAGGCCTTCATTCTGTAGAGGCCCCTGAAATAGAATATTGTTATGTTGTATACCACTGCAAACGGCAGTACAGCAGCCAAAAACAATATTATGGGGATGCTGCCCAGGCCTATAAACAATGAAATCTGGTTGGAAAAAAGAATCAACAGTCCTGAAATGAAAAGCGATATTATTGTCGAGCCAAGGAGGGCTGAACCATAAAGCAGTTCCTTTTTGCTCCTCTTTTCTGCAACGAACTTTGCCAGACCTAATGTGGTATTGAAGGTAGCAATCAAGAGAAGCCAGTTGAACATTATGAGGAAGAGCGCAAGCTTTCCATACTCGAGCGGCGTCAGATGGTAGATTGCAATGAACTTGAACAGGGTCCCGCCTAAACGGGAGAATATAAGTCCGGCAAGCAAAATCAGTCCTGCCTTTTTAATGGATTCCATCCCACCAGCCTCAAATAAAGTATTGCGAACAACAAAAGGAAAAATATGTTTATTCCTATTTCGATTGCAACAATGGCATGTGCAATTCCTATTGTATAAAGAGGGTAGTCCCTCTCATAAAGCTTTCCCAGAACAGCTGCAAGGAAAAAGGCCATGAGAAAGATTCCCAGCAAGCCGAAATCCAGCATCGCCTGTCCAAAAGCAGTTGATGTGAGCTTTGAACTGCACCCATAAAGCACCTGACAAACCATGATGCCAATCCCGCTTTCAGACATATAGGTGCTCCCAAAGGCATGGCCGAACGGAAACGCCTTTTTTACTATATCATCAAAAACATGCAGAGAGAAACCGAACCTGTATTGTGCAACCTCTATAGGACCGCCTATCTCGTTGTTCTTGACTACCTCCAGAGTGTGCCCCACCAAGAGAAAGAAAACCAAGACCGCAACAAGCATGGCTGAAAGAAAGACATAGGTGTTTCTATTTTCCTTTGCTTTCTTTTGTTTCATTTCCATAAATAGCATGACCAGAAATGCTATTGCCACATAAACCCTGAACGATGAGAAGGCTGCAAGAACAATAAGGACCAGGAACATGCTCCTGGCATAAAGAGTTTTCACCCTCCCTTCTCCATAAAGCCGTACTGCAGAATAAAGCATCGCATAGATACCGAAAATGAACAAAGGATTTACAAAATCAGATAAACCCTTCCATGCCATTGAGGAGGCTACATGAATCTGTATATCCAGAAGGGGTATACCGAAAATCAAGAAATTGATCAGGACAGCCAATGTACCTAAAGCAAAGAGGTAAAGAAAATTCCACCTGAACTCCAAAACACAGTAAGATACTGCAAAGACAGAAATAGCAAAGAGTAGTGCAACTATGGGATGTAGGCTGTACAAAAAGCTTATTGAAAGTGAAGCTAATAAAAATATAATTGCTGCTGGAAGATGTTTCAGTTTGAACAACAATTCCTTGTACTTAATACCTAAGAGGAAGCAGCCGAGAGCGAAAAGCCACACAAACAAGGAGAGAGTAGAAAAGGAAAGGTTCGGGTTCACTGATAGAAAATATGGATTATAAATTACGTAAGTTCCTGCAAGGAGAAAAAGCAAGGAAAGTAAAACAAATACCTCAGGTCTTACTAACTGTTTGATATATTCTTTCAATCTCATCTACCATTGTATTTTCATTAAACTTTTCAGCAATTTTGCTGTTTTTCCTTATTATTTTGTTCCTCAGTCTCTTGCTTTCCATCACTTGTACGATTCTCGATTTCAAATTTTTTGTCAACGACTCCCTGGCAAGGAGGTTTTTAAGCGCTCCTGCTGGCTTTGCAACAACAGCGGTTCCCAGCATCATGCCTTCCAGCGCAACAATACCAAAGCCCTCAAATTTTGAAGGTACTGCAAGTATGTCAGCAGCGCGGATGTATTTCAGCGCGGTTTCATGGTCTTTCATGCCTGTGAATCTCACATTGCCCAGCTTGTTTGTTATTGCGTACTGCCTCATTTGCCTCTCTAGACTTCCTCCACCTACAAACACAAACAGATAATCCTTCAGGTGCTTTGCAACTTCAAGAAGTTCCTGCGGGTTCTTTATATCTTCCATCATTCCAACAAAGAGAACTGTTTTCTTTTTTTCCGGAAGTCTCAGCTGCTGCCTGAGCCGAATCTTGCTTGCCTTCCTAATTTTATGGGGAACGTCTATGCCGTTGGGGACCACCATTATCTTTTTTCTTTTTATGCCAATATCCTTTGCGCGCCTTGCAAGAGCATCACTAACACAAATCACCTTGTCTGATGAATTTGCGATTCTGGAAAAGAAAGCCTTTCCTAATGGCACCTTTGACCACTTTGCAAGGTCCGAGCCATGAGAGGTTACAACAACAGGCACCTTGCTGAATGTCTTGAACATCACAGCAGCTGTGCCTGCAGGATGCAGGGGATGTGCATGTATTATATCTATTTTCTCCCTTGCTTTACGCAGCGCAAGGATTGCACCGATAAGGTAAACAAGACCGCGGAGGAAGAACAAATTTATCATCGGGACTTCGATTATCCTTGTTCCTCTCTCCTTCCTTTTCAGCTTCCCATAGGTTATAAGGGTGATATCATGACCCTTTTCTTTCAGGCCCTTTACCAAGGCCTGTACATGTACTGATACGCCCCCTTTCAATGGAGGATAACGCGAAAGCAAACAAATGCTCATCTTCTTAGCCATTGCAAACACCAAAACCCTATTACAAAGAACAAAAATGCCAGATAGTATTGCACAATACCGGTCTCAACCCAGACCAGAAGAATTGAAAGATTTATAGAGTAAAGACCAAGGAAAAAATAATTCCTGGTCGTCTTGTATATCCTGTGGGGCAGCTCGCAAAGGAAGCCAAGCACAAGGGAACCGATGATTACGCCAAGAACGCCAAACTCAAGGTAGAGGGGACCAACAAGTGTTGAGGCATGCGACTTTGCCATGTTTATTACCATCTCGGAGACTATTGCACCTATTGGAGCAATAGGAAAACCAAAGAACTGCAGGACAAAGGAATTCAGCCATACAGCACCATGTGTAAGGCCCAAAATTCCTACGTTCTTAATCAATATCGATAGCACATAAAGGCTGAACCCGGCCCGTGCAAATGATATCTGCTCAACACCAAGGGCACTGCCCCCGAAAATTATCAGCAGATATTTTATACCTATTATCGCAATGACCGAGACAACAAGTAGGGCCAAAAGAAATGCGCTCCTTCCTGACTTCCTGAAGAAGTAAAAAAAGAATAGTAGTGGGAAAAGGAAAATTATAAAGTCTGTCCTGAAACCTGAAAGGACCGAAAGTATGATGGAAAGCAGAGAAAGCAGTACAAAGACGTTTCTGTTCCTATGGTTTATGGCTGTCATTGTCATGCCCATCACATAGAAAATCATTGAAACAGACCAGAGCATGTTATGATAGTAGGGCCTTATGTCAGGATTGAAAAGCGGTGTCCCGACCTGAAGATAGTTCAAAATCAAACCGAGTGTCCCGAGAAGGAATATGCCTCCCCAGAAATCATAATTGGGAACATGGTAAGGAAGCCTCTTCGGTAGCTTGCCCATTTTTCCGCCAAGCTGTATCATTGCAATGGCAATGAAAATCAGAATCATGCCCATCGCAAGCTCAAGCGGATATAACATGGGGACAGTAGAAAAGACGCCCAGAAAGACGTAGAGGAGGAAGATTAAGAGCATCATCCTTCCTGCACTGAAGACAGAGGGCTCCAGGAAACTGCCAATACCTTCCAAGAGGTAAGAATTCAGCCGGATTCCTTTTTTTCTTGTTCTGGTTGCTCTTTTTTCTTGAGTTGAATTCTTTATTATCAAGTTCGTAAGTTTTCCCAGCCTCTCTATCTGGTTGGCAGCCTTCTTTGCAAGAATCCCAATCATTTGAGCACCAAACACTTAGTGGACAGGGTTTGATAGCTTTCTACCTTGTATCTGAAATCTGAAAACGTGTTTTCGATTTCACCAAAGCTGAAATCATGGGCAAAGGCCAGATTAATCCTGGCATGGTTGCCATCGGCCCTGCAGCCTATTTCCCCACCAAACCTGTCCCATAACTTCTTGGAAATATAATCACAGACTATGCTGTCAGTCTCCTTGTCAAGCTCAATATACAATGTCTGGCTCACAAATTCAGCACCTTCACAGCCTGTTTCTTCCAGTGAATAGGACTGAGTTGGCCTGAGTGTTATTATGCTTGAGGTTATATAGGGTGATTGTGGCTCTGAGCCATGTGCAAGTGGGTTCTTTTCATCCTTCTGGAAAACAACATGGACCCTGTTGCTGTCCCATATGTACATCCTGGTTGATGTTGCGTCAATTACAATTCCCTCTATGCTCTGCAAATCAAATCCAGAACCAATGCCTGAAATTTCAGCATCTGCCCCATATCCCCTGCCAACAAGTGTCTTGTAGGTCATTACTGCACCGAAAAGCTCATTGCCCTTGACCTGGAAATACCTTGGTGCTGTCAGGGAAAAATAAACAAATACCACTATCAGCAAGACTATGAGTACATCTGTTATTGTTATTCTCATAATATCCCCTTTCAATATCAGTATTTATAGGTTAAATAATTATTCACCAATGAGCACGAGCAGCATCTTGTCAACTGCAAGGTCAAGGTCAGTATACTTCCTGTCTATCTCGCTCAAATCATGGCCTTCCACAACAACCGTATTATTTGCAACTGTCACGGCAGTCTGGTTGGCGCCTGTTGCAGGCCCCAAGATGAGTATAACGGGTTCTGAATATGTGGCATTTGCAAATGCCTCTGAGGTGGTGTTGACCTCAAGGGATTCAATGGGAATCTGGTAACCAAAATACACAATGTAGATTGTGGTGAGCTTGAAGCTTATTTCAAAGCCATCAACAGCATAAAAGGGATTTTCCTGCTCATTCGGAATGAAAGCAATCCTCACCCTTTCTATGCCTTCATGGAGGAGGAGCTCTTTCAAGGCGAACTCAGAAGGATAAACAGGCACTTTCCTTGCCTCATTGAGGTCTGCCCTGAAGTCCACCTCCTTTCCTCCTATCTTTGCCTTGTAGGGGTTCTGCGTCACGCACCCTGAAACGAGTACGGCCAGAATCAGCACTAGGACCATGAAACGAGAAGAATTAAAAAAAGAGAAAAAAAGAGGGGAACGGCTCATGCCATCACCCTCTCATAGGAATTTACACCAATTCTGTTACTCCTGCTGTGGTCAGACTTGTTATCTTGACCTGTGTCTCAGTCCTTCCATCAAGCAGACCCTGCTGTACAGCATCTGTTCCCATGTTTGTCTCGGTTCTTGTTGTTCCTGCAATCACAACCGCGGTCTTACCTGTTGTGAATGCGTCTGCTATCACAGAGACAACTGCGAACTTGTCAGTTGGCCATGTGTCGCATGTGTATGGGAACTTGCCTGCCTGAGCAAGTTCTTCGACCAAGTCGTTTGCACAAGGACCTCCGACCAGTATCAGGTCAGATGCTGTCTTGTCGACCTCGGTGTCAAGTGCAGCAACGCTCGATGTTATTGGTATTGCTTCTGTGTATGTTACCTCTTCTCCTGCTGCTACTTCACCAACTGGACCAACAGTCAGGATTCCCTTGACCTGCACTGACGGCACATCGATTACGACCTTGTCTGAAGCAGTGTTCGACTTTGGTGTCACTAGGACAGCACCAATGTGCGTCAGGACACTCTCTTCCCTGGTTCCTACTTCTGTGCCATAAACAGATAGGTCTTCTCCATCTTCCTTGTTCTTGTTTGTTCCTAGTCCGTCAATTGCATTGCCACTGAACTTTATGTCCATTGAGTAGTTTCCTGCTGTTGTGCCTGTCAGGGTCATTCCGTCTTCGTTCACGAAGAGCTCGACTCCTCCAGCTGCTGTGACGTTTGCCCACTCAAGGTCAAGTGTCACGTCCTGGTATGTTACGTCAGCAAAGTTGTCGTTTGCAGTTCCATCTGTCACTGAGTCATACTGCACCTTGTTGTCTGTGTCCTCGTAGAACACATATACTCCTTCTCCACCGTTACTTTCTGCAGTTGCGTTGGAGTA
>JBHIDR010000020.1:0-14168 GCA_046760225.1 Candidatus Aenigmatarchaeota archaeon | reverse complement strand
TCCTTTGAACTCTCGGACCCACTAAGGGACAGGGTTTCTTATCACAGCATAAGCTCAATTCTTAAGCTACGTGAGCTTAAGCCCTGCGCAGTTTCCAGGCTTTGCTTTGGGGCATTATATACCCCCGCAAACTCCCCGCATTAAAAGATTTGGTTGAGAAGTTTATAAACTTTAAATGCCTTTGCACGCTACTCTGGTGTATGAAAGTGGTCATGTACAGCCTTGATTCAGACAGCCCTGAACCCAAAGAGGGAGAAAGGGGGTTCTTTATTGTAGAGAAAAGCAGGGCAGACAAAATCGCAACAAGAATCCACGACGATGGCAGGACGCCCATATACCTGGGCGAGACCGGGGCTGATGTCAGGAACGGAAGGTACACAGAAGCTGAGGTCAGGGACATGTCAGTCCATGGGGAGCACGGCGAAGTAGAGGATTTCAGAAGCTATCTGAGCAGGCTGATAACTGATGAAGAGAGGAAAAGGAAAATGAGGGAAAGGCTGAAAGAGGAAGGCAAGGTCGTGAAATTGGACAACCACGACTAAAGCTTACCGGTCTGCTTCTCGAATTCCTTTGCCTTTTTCTTGAGGATGCTCAATGCAGCAAGCACTATCTTGTCAGCTGAAAGCCCTGAGATCGACTCAATGTCGAATATGAACTTCTCAGGCTCACCACCAACCTTCAGAACACCTATTGGACGGGCTACTTTTGCGCACTCACCACATAAGTCGCATGCTTCTGTTACTGTGACCTTGTTGCCTGTTATTGACAGTGCGTTCTTGGGGCATGCCTTGACAGCCTCCTCAGGGTTCTTTATGTTCCCTGTCAGTGTTATTTTCGGGTAGTTCCTGTACCATGCCCTTGCAGCACTCCATTTGGCATGGTCCTTCCCGAAGCCAAGTATGGCAGTTGATTCTGCCTTCAGCTTCTGCCCCTCAAACAACTCAACTATGGGCGTCTCAGGATAGAGTGGTTTTGCAACCTCAGGGTCTGCTGACTTTATGTCCTTTGCATACACCATTCCCGGGCCTTTCTTGTCAATCACCAGCACTATCTGGCAGTTGGCACAGCCCTTTCCTTCGCAGTCACAGTCAGCTCTCAGGTCAAGTGCCTTTATATCGAACTCAAGCGGCAGGGATCCGAGCCTGTGTGCAATAATCTCGTCATAAAGAACAGAGTCATTGTAGTAGAAGTCTACTGTATCAATGGCAAGGACCGGTGTCTCAGCCATTGCTATCCTTCTGAGGGCATTGACAAACTGTGCATTCACGCCTTCAACAATAAATTTTATTTCCCTATCGGTTTTCGAAAGCATTTTTACCTTCATCTATTCACCTCAAACTCGGCGGCCACGTCGGCCCCCTTTTTTTCGACAACTGTCATGTGGGACTGGTGTCACGTCCTCTATCCTTCCTATCCTCATGCCTGCCCTTGCAAGCGCCCTTATTGCTGGCTGGGCTCCTGCACCAGGGCTCTTTTTCTTTATTCCTCCAGGAGCCCTTACCTTTATGTGCACGCCTGTTATCCCCTTTGCAAGAGATTCTTCTGCAACCTTGGTTGCAGCCATCATTGCAGGATAGGGGTTTCCCCCTTCCCTGTCCTTGTCAGTCATCATGCCAGCGCTTATCCTTGAAATTGTCTCAGCACCTGTCAGATCTGTAACATGAACTATTGTATTATTTGATGAACTGAATATATGAGCTATTCCCCATTTTATTTCCCTTTTCGGCTTCATTTCTTAACACCTATCGGGCTCTTGCTGTAAAATTTCACTGTTGCCTCTTCTTCTGTTGTGACCAAGATGCTCGGCCATCTTGTCCTCCTCCCCTTGACAGCAATATGGCCGTGTACAATGTATTGCCTTGCCTGTTTTTGTGTGTTGGCAAGACCCTTTTTGAGTACTAGTGTCTGCAGCCTTCTTTCAAGCAGCCTTTCAACTGTAAGGCCCAGCACATCATCAAGGCTGGCATCCTTTTTTATTAGCCCCAGCCTGAAAAGGCCGTTGAGCAGGAGCGCCTCCTGCTCCTTGTTCTCATGCGCTGCAAGCTCCCTTGCCCTTCTTCTGAAGTCCCTTAGTATGGCCTCTGCTCTCCATATCTCCTTTTTCCTCCGTAAACCGAATTCCTGGAGCAGCTTCTTCTCCCCCTTTATTCTGTCCTTGTCCCATGGCCTCTTCGGCCTCGAGTATTTCTTTCTCTGCCTCTTCATGGAATCATTCCTTCTTTCTCTTCAGTGCCTTTTTCTGGACACCTACTCTTACGCCTGTTCTGAAGCTTCCCCTTGTCCTCTGCCCCCTTACTGGAAGGCCCTGCTCATGCCTTATGCCCTTGTAGCATCTTATCTTCCTGAGGAAGTCTATGTCGAACTTCCTTCTCAGCGTGAGGTCTGAGCTTGTTATGTGCCTGTCCTCACCTGTTTCAGGGTCTGTTCTCCTGTTAAGCATGAATCCCGGTATGCCTGCTCTGGTAAGGCTTTTCAGAATCTCCTCCATCCTCTTGACCTGCTCGTCTGTGAGCTTTCCTGTTATTGCTTCAGGGTCAATCCCGGCTGCCCTGGGAAGAGAAATAGCAAGTGATTGTCCTATTCCCTTGACTTTGAGCAGAGAAACCCGTATCTTTTTAGTACCGTCAAGGTCAGCTTCAGCAAACCTTACAATTCCCCGCACTCCTTCCTCTACTTTCTTGACCTCTGGTTTTTTTTCGAACTTTTTCTTTTCCTTGACCATTGTATCACTTTTTGTGCCCTCCACGGCAACCAGCACTGCGCTGGAAAGTATATTTCCTATTGCAAATGAACCTTTATAAAGCTTCTTCAATTACCAGAAAATTGTTTAAAGATAAGATTGTATTAGAATCTATGGAAAAGGAGAAGGACAAATTCCCTGTAGAGCTTGAGGACAACAGGTCCATAGAGGAGATAGTAGATACTGTAGTTATGGAGCCATTCCTAGGTCTGAAAGGTTTTTGTCTGAAATATGGATGCAAGTACATAGAATATGTACCACCAGAAGACACCAAGACATCACATGTTTTTGATTGGGAACCGAGATATAATGAGGAAACCGGTGAAGAGACCTATGATGAAAATGATATCGATTACATAGAGATGCCACACTCATATTTTATGGTACAGGATGGAGCAGGAAGGGACATATGTGTGGTTGAGGTATGCCCTGGAGATGAGCTGTCTGAAGAGCCCTACATCACACAAGTTGACTACAAAGGACCACCAGAAGAAAAGGAACAATGGGAAAAAATGATGGAAGAGCTCAAAAGACTTCCTATTTATTAAATTAGGCCTCTACAATCCTTCTCTCTACCTTGAACTGTGTCCTGTCAAACTCCTTGTACGGCAGGCCGTACTTATCACCTACGTAGTGCAGCATGAACTCCTCGCACTTGTTATAATTTAGGGCCTCCTCCTGCACATATGCATTGTACAGATATTCCTCTGGCACATTTATGGCCTCTGCAATTTTCCTGATTCTTAGCTTCGTGGGCTCATATGTCCAATTAATACCCTCTATTCTAAGAATCTTTGAGGCATTTGTGAAGTTCTCATTGAGCTTGTCAATGAAATCTGGGAATGATTTGTAATCAGGATTGTATATACAAGGATATGCCTCAAGCCTTGCATCCACAAGTTGCCCAAGCGCTTCCATCTGCTCATTAGTTGAGAGCTCTGCCTGGGCGTTGTGTATTATGTTCTTGTCTGTTGTACCTTTGAATGCAGCATAGACGCACACATCATGCGATGCAAGCTGCTGAAGTATGTCCTTTGGATATTTGTTCTCCTTTATCATGTTGTCGATGAATGTCTTTGCGCTCAGGTTTGTATCAAACCAAACATGTAGCTGGTCAATCTTTTCCTTCTCTATTGTTTCAGCAAGCTCCAGTGCAAAGTCCAGCATCACTGTGGGTTCTCCGCCGCTCAGCCTTACCCTATGCAACTCAAGGCCCGCTCTTATCGTGGGATCATCCCTTAGTTCTTTCACTGTGGTAAGTATATTCTCAACCCCTAGCCATACTCCCCTGTTTGGTGTATACGGACAGTTGCTCTCAGCATCCACATAGCAGAATATGCATCCGCCACCAGGCCCAAAGTCATGAAGATTACAGCCTTGAAGCTGCGTTATCAGAGCCATGTCAAAGTGCCTTATGTCCTTCAGGGGGCGATCTGTTCTGCGCAGACTTATCAGTGGCATGTCAAAGTTGTACTTGAGCCCAAGGGACTTGAATATCCCCTTTATGTCATTGAAGTCAAATGGTTCACTATATTCTCCTCGCACATGCTTGGGCAGGGACTCATCCCTTGCCTTTTTCACGCGCTCCTTGGGATCAAATTCCTTTGTGTCTATTTTGAATCTGTAAGGGTGTGTATTTGTAATTGCATCAAGAGGCATCTCTGTCCTTTTCTTAATATCTATTTCCTGCAGTGTTCCTGCAAAATTAGTAGAGCGGAACTCTATCTTTCCATGCTTTTTCCTCACTGCTTTCTCTCGTATCTTTTGTGCCTGTTTGGTTGGGTTTATGAGGTTCCTCATCCTGTAGGCATCAGCCATCTCAAGAATGTCTTTGTAATACTCTGATATATCTGGATGAGACACTTTGGACCCCATGTGTGATATAGCGACCCAAAAACATTTAAATTGATAGATTCCTGGAGAGAACAATTGCTGTATAAATTAAAAGAAGGAATGGCGCCGGCGGCAGGAGTTTCGCTTCCACCCTCGTGCACCGAGGGCAGTGCTTCGAACCTGCGCGTCCCGAAGGACACCAGATATCATGACTTAAAGGACTCTACATCCTCCGCCGCATTTCAGAGTCAAGCCATTCATTCATTTAACCTAAGGTTCTCAAGTGTCGCCTTTCACAGGCCATTGGCCTCAAAACTTGAAAACTGGCGCGTTGAACCTGGCTTCGCGGGTCTTGTAACGAAATACAAAGCCATTCGCTACACCGGCTTAATGATTAGTAAAGTCCTAGAATATTTAAAGCTTAATACTTCTCAGCGTCCTCGAGGAGCATGTCTGGTATGTCGCCTTCTAGAATCTTGAACTTCAGCCTGCATGCAGGGCACTTTATATCATTTTTCCCGAACTCCAGCTCGCCCTTGCACTTTGGGCAGGCCATTACTTTTTGCAGTTCTTCGCTTACTGGCATAATGGTTTTATTTGTAAATAGTTATTTATAACTATGCCAGTTATAGTGATATCCGGCCAGCCAGGATGCGGCACAAGCACAGTGTCAAGGCTTGTTTCTGAAAAATTGGGCATCGGTTATTTCTCACCTGGAAAATTCTTCAAGTCCCATGGAGCAGGAAAGGAGACAAAAGCAGCAGTGGATGTCTGGAGAACAGAAAAGGGCTCAAGCAAGTCATTCCATGAGGAAATAGACAGGAAACAGCAAGAGCTTGCAGACAAGGGCAACATAGTGATAGATGGAAAGCTCTCAATCAGGTTTGTAAAGAAAGCTGACCTAAAGGTATGGCTAAAGGCAGCAATAGAAGTAAGAGCAAAGAGAATAACGCAAAGAGAAGAAGGAATAGACTATGAAACAGCGCTCAGACAACTAAAGGAAAAAGAGGAACTAGAAAGAAAGAATTTCAAAAGGATTTATGGTTTTACACCTTCTGACCTTGAAAAAGAAGCAGACATGGTTATTGACACATCAAACCTTACAGCAGAACAAGTAGCAGACAAGATAATAGAGAAACTTACCACATCTTAGGATAGGTTCCCTTCTTCATAAGCACCCTGTCTGTTTTTACTGCTATTCCCTTCTTTCTTTTCATGTCCTTGCTGTTCATGGTAGCTTTGCCAATTGCAACCAGTTCTCCCTTGAGCGTAAGGATGCCTACCCACTCACCTCTCACTATTCCTTCCTCCAGTCTTGATATTCCGCCTGAACTCAGTGGAGCGCCGTTGCATATTGCATCAACAGCACTGTCTTTTATCACAACACTCCTTATATCTTCAACTATACTCTCCATTGGAAGCACAATATCCCTTATCCTGTCTTCAGCCACAGCATCAACAACATCCTGCATTTTCACTGTTTGCTCCTCTGTAAATGTGCCGCTCTTGGTCCTTCTCAGCTCCTGCAGGTGTGCGCCAATACCAAGCTCCTTACCAACATCATCAGCCAGCCTTCTTATGTATGTGCCTGCCTCACAACCAACCTTTATAAGAATGTTTCTTTTGTCAATCTCAAGAACCTCAAGATAATAAATCTCCCTTTCGCGCACACGCCGCGCAACAGCAGCCTTTTTTGGTGGAAGCTGCTTTATCTTTCCCCTGAACTTCTGCAGCACCTTCTTAATCTTGCCTTCTTCCACCTCCCTGTGGAGGTTTATCAGGGCCACATATTCCTTTCTGCTGGAAAGAAGAATAGGCATGAGCTTTGTGGCGTTTTCCAAAGCAAGTATTAAAACTCCACTCACACGGGGATTTCCTTTATATAACAGTGTTATATCAACCTGCTAAAATCTAAGGTCCCACCATGTGAGCATTTGTGCACGTCAATAATCTCCTTTATCCAGACATCCACCTGATGTGATGTTGGTCCTGGTGGCTTGTCAAGAATTATTATGCCGTTCTTGAGCATCTCCTCGTCTGTCCTTGCCCCAGGATATTTTCCGTATTCAGGCAGCGAAACTTCATGAGATCTTATCAACCATTTCCTTTTATTCAGCTTATCCACCTCCTTTCAAGTTGTTCATCTTCAATTAATAGTTTATTTATGATTGGACGTTGTTGCTCCAACCACTTAATAACTTCTAAAAATCCCAGACCCTCTTTAGAGATAGAAACTCTTAAAGGGCTTCTGTTTATGCCTCTACCTTCTATTTTAATAAAATCATCAAATCTCTTGTTTCTCAGTTCCTTGGCAACAGACGCCCTTTTATGACCCAATCCTTTGGCTATTTCGGCAAATGTACGTCCATCATCATCTATAGCTTTCAAGTATTTTGTAATAGTTTTAGTATATCTATGATTTAAGAGACCATTAACGACATTTGCGCTTCTCACAGGATTTTGACTAAAGGGCACAAGCCTGTTCTCATGAAATTTCCTTATGAGCTGATAGAAATTATTCCAGTCTCCCATTACAAACCTATCATTCAAACAATTACATAACCCTAGAAATCCACACTTTCTCAATATTTTTGCAAACATATCCTTCTCAGATTGACTAAAGGATATAGTTAACTTGTGAAGGCCATTCTTGTATATGCCAGCACTACCCTCTGCATTTAGTATGCCATCGAGCGCATGCAAAGCATTGCCTTCATCAATCATGTCATTCAGTTTGCCAAAGACAAATCGGAAGACAGTAGCAACGAGTTTATAATCAATTGTTGTTCTTGCATTACCACGCTTTAACATTCCGAAGCGTGTCCTTGATATTTTTGGGTAGAATTGCTCTTCGCTAAAACCAAGTGCCTTCTTCCAGTAAATTTTAACAGCTGGATCCTCTTTATGATGGGAAACCCTGCACCTCCACATATTTTTAGGGAGAGTAAATATCTCTTCGAACTTTTCCATAACGAATCTATGCAATCTATAACTAGCATTAGAGAAGAAAAATTTACTTTTATAATGCCCATCTCCATGCATTAAGTAAGCAAAAACAAATAAATCCTCTGAAGGTTCTAGGAATCTAGGCACGGTTATAGGTGTATGCGCTTTTTTCCATATGGTTACAAACCCTTTTGGGCGTAATATAATTTTTAGTCTGCTATCCATACTTGTAATATCGGCTAAATCTATAGGTTGCGCCCTCGGAATCGGTTTGGAGTTCTTTGCGATAGTCTCAAAAACAATTCTTTCATGGTTTTTGATTCTCAATGTTTCAACAAGTTCCTTTGGAATATGGAATTTCCCCCAATTTCCCAATTTGGAAGTGAACTCAAAAGTCTTTTTGTTCTTCTTTGCCCTGAAAAGCACAATGCTACCTATTTCAATCTTTGCCTCCTTTCTCTGCTTGGCCAGAAAGGTTGCGAAAGCACTCTTATCGACATTATTGATTTCTGTCTCAAAGACCATTATTGGCTTCTCTAGCTTCAAAAATTCCTGCAAGATATTTGGATGAATTATCTCCCTGTAAAACACCTTATTTTTTATATTCATGGTTCTCCTAAATTTACTATTGAGTTTAGTATGATATAAATTTTCTGGGAGCTTCATATAAACACCTCCGAAGCTTTTTTTGAGCAGCGTTTTAGCGAAGGTTCCTCTTAGCCGAGCTAGCGAAGCGGCCCGAAGGGCAGCGAGGCTTAAGAAGGAACTGAGCGGTAGCTGCGGAAAAAGCGAAGGAGGCTGCATAGAATTATATGAAAGAAATTGAAACATTTGTCAATAATGTCTTGGTAAAACTTCTTTAGGTTTTGGCTCCATCTTTAATAGCCACATAAGACAGTCCAATGATTTGGCAACATCTGGAGTGATATCATATGATTGGACCATAACCTTTTTACCATCAACTATCCTTTCTACAAGACCGCCCATTACTATATATTCAGTATCAGGGGCAACATCCATGCCTCCAGAAAATTCCTCTTCACTCATTCCAGATGCTAATGCACATGCCCTGATTTCATCATAAGTAAGATTGCGCCTGGGATAAACGTTCCCTCCTTTAGCAGAATATCTCATTGCAAGCTCGTCTATTACTTTTTCTGTATTGTCTGTCCAGGCGTTGAAACTGTTAAGATAAACTGTTTGCGAAGATTCCTTCCTTTCTGGTAAATCAGCATTTATTGTGCCTAATTGATACTCCAACCATATCTGGATGCAGCATATAGGCCTTATAATCTCTAACTATCTTTTCCTTTTTATCTTCTGTTTCAAGTCGCTGTTCACATCCTTTCAAAGCAGATAAAGAACCATCGAATTTGGATGCTGCCCCCAACATTAACTTCAGATGCTCAGGTTCACTGAGCGGCTGAGCCAGTCTGATATATTTCATAAGGGTGGTGTTTTCATCTGAGATACCGAATAGTGTAGCACGCAGAGAAGGTTGTTTGGCCTTTGTCATTAGAGAAATAATGGGCGTTATTCTATTTATTTTCTTGCCTCAACTTTTTTGGGCCTGGCCTTTTTCCTCCGCTTTCTCTTGGGCTTTTCTCTTTTCTCCTTCCTTTCCTTCTTCTTTTTTGGCAAAGAAATATTGAGCTTTTCTATCATATTGGATGATTTCCATGCCTTTTCAATAGAGTCATCATCGCCCTTTCCTATGTCCAGCACGTGCTCTGTCACTTCTATGTGCATGATGTTGCACTTCCTCCTCTTCACCCTTGTTACGCTCTTCGGTCCAGTAATCATGACAAAGCCTTCCTTAGGCTCTTCAACTATTACGCAGTACATGCCAGCTTCCCTGCCAGCAATCTTCATGCACACTCTGCCCCTTTCCATCATCCTCTCACCGCTTTCTTTATGTCGTAGGCGATCCCCACCAATGTGATGTACATTGCCTTGCCTGAATGGTAAAAATAACCCGGAAAGTTCAGGTTCTCCCATGAGTCGTTAGCTAGCTCTATCTCCCTCATTGCCTTGCATGCAAGCTCATACTCTTTTTCATCGATTTTAATCATCCTTTCACCCTTGCTTTCATTGCCTCCCTCATGCATCTGGAACAAAGTTCAGGCAATGGCCTCTCAGGCCTTCTCTGTGTTCTTGGCAGTTTCCTTATCTCCTTTGCTCTCATCCTTCTCCTGTTCAGCTTTGCACCGCATCTTCCGCATTCATGGTAGCCAGGCCTCCTCTTTTTTATCCTGATAACTGTCTCTCCACCAGGGGTCCTGACCCTTGTCTTCTTCATTGTTCTTGTTCTTTGAGCTCTTCTCATTATTGAACACCCAGCAGTTTCCTGAATATCTGTGAAAACGGTATTGAAACCACTATGTACCACATCAGCCATCCAAAGTCATTACCAAAGAACGGAAGGGTGAAGGGAAGCATGGCCCTCAGAAGATGCTCACTGCTCATAAAGACCGATGCTATCCATGGGAACAGTATTATTACAAGTAGCAGCGTGGGCAGCATTGGCTTGAAGTTCATCTTCATCTGTTTGTTCGTGAGCTTGAGCATCTCCTTTGTGAGCCTGTTCGCCTCGTCCGGGTTTGTTTTCTGGAGCTCCTTTACCTTTTCCTGAAGCTTCCTCTGCTCCTCTTTCAGCTCCTTGAGTTCACTTTGATTGACCATCTTCTTGTAAAAGATTGTTATTATGAAGGCTATTACTGCAGCTATTACCATCTCTGCTAGTATCGGAGGCAACACCAGTACTGGCGCGAACAGCGCGTTCAATATTCCAAAATAAAAGTCAACCATATTTCTCACCTCTAAATTTCTTGATTTCTCCCAATATTCTCGGTACCATTATCCCTGGCGGGTCTGTGACCTTTATATCAAGGATAAGCTCCTTATCCCTGTAGAACTTTATCAGCGGTTCTGTCTGTTTTTTGTATACTTCGAGCCTTTCCCTTATCACTTCTTCTGTATCATCCTTTCTCTGAATCAGCTCACCGCCACACTTGTCACATTTTCCTTGGACCTTCGGGTTCATTGCAGGCATCCTTATCCCTTCGCGGTTTATGTCAGCTATGTTATAGATATCACCGCACTCCTTGCATATTCTCCTCGCACTCAGCTTCTCTATCAGAACATCGTCCGGAAGATAGAGGTTCACCACAACATCCACTTTCACCGTCTTCTCAAGTTCCTTTGCCTGGAAGAGTGTTCTTGGAAATCCATCGAATATGAACCCTTTCTGCGCATCCTCCTTTGAAAGCCTGTCCTTCACAATCTCCATGACAATATCATCGGGAACCAGACCTCCTGACCTCATAACCTCTTTTATTTTCTTGCCTATTTCCGTCTCCTTCTTCAGGTGCTCCCTGAAAATATCACCTGTTGATATATGTGGTATTCCCAGCTCTGGGCTCATTCTTTTCGAATATGTGCCTTTTCCTGAACCAGGTGGCCCGAGCATTATTATCCTCATACTTAACTTCCTCCCATGAATTTTCTTACAGCAGGGTGCATTTCCTCCATGTGCTGCTGTGCAATTGTTTCGTAAAACTGATAGACTATCATAACAGCCAGCAGTATTCCTGTTCCTGTTCCAAGAGCATTTGTCAGGTCAGCAAACCCTGCAAGGAAACCAACAAATGCCCCGCCCAGCACGGCAAGAGAGGGTATGTACCTGTTCAGCACATGCTCTATTATCCTGGGGTCTCTTCTGAAACCAGGAATCATTAAGAATGATGACTTGAACTGCTCAGCAACGCTCTTTGCATCCATGCCGGCAGTGCTCATCCAGAATATCGAGAATATTATGGACCCTATTATCATTGCAAGCATGTATGTCAGCCCCCTTACATAATCACCTGGTGCAACAGCTGGTATCTCAGCCACGTTCGTAACAATGAAAAGGCCTATCAGCAGTCCCACAGCTACACCAAGAATCGACATCCTGAGCGCGAATTTCTTCCATATACTTACTGCCAACAGCGCGAATCCCAATGCAATAAGGCCTGCAAGCACCACCATTATCATGAGCCCTATAGACTGCGGAGCAGTGAGGTAGTATGCCAGCCCTCCGACAACCCGCCCGTTGGCGTCATACTGCCCGAATATACCTATCCCCTTCTGTGACATTATCTTTCCTACGACCTGGACATTCGCAATAACAGCAGCTGTCAGAATCACCGGTATGTTTGAGGTGTAGAAGAACTTGAGCGGCCATCTTCTTGCTGCAAACTTGCCGAATGGAAGGGAGAATGCCATTGGAATCTCCACTCTTATTCCCTGCATATAGACCACAATCACGAAGACCGTGAGGGTTGCTATAAGTGGAAGAAGTGATATTATCGCCATTGTCGGTTGCCCTGCTGTCAGCGAAGCAAGGAACGAGGATATTATTCCCCCTCCTGCTTCTCCCAAGGGAGGTGAGAATGTCCTCACGAATATTGTCTTTGAGACCCCTGCTGCAATGAACAGCGACACTCCTGAACCGATTCCCCATTTCTGGCACATGTCGTCCATGAGAATGATTATTATGCCGCCCAGGGTGAGCTGTGCCACGACAATCAGGGCAAGGCCCAGGCCCCCGCCAGCAGGAGGCACTGCACCTGCAAAAACATATGCAGCAGCCTCGAACACGCAGAAAAGAACAGCGAGCACCTTCTGTGTGCCCATGAATTTCTTTTTGCCTTCCTCTGTCTTGGTGTCCCAGTCCAGTATCTTGCTTCCCACAAGAAGCTGCAGTATAATGGATGCTGTCACTATTGGCCCTATTCCCAGGGTAATTAGTGACCCGAACTTGGAGCCGAACACTATCTCCAGGAACTCGAACTGTGCAACTGCACCAGCATCAATCCCCCAAACAGTAACAGAGCCCAGAACAAAGAAGAGCACGAGTATGATTCCTGTCCATTTTAACTTGTCTCTAAAGGTCAGCTTTTGCTCTGACTTCACTATGCTCGGCAGTCTTGCTGCAATATCGCTTATGTCCATGTCATTCGCTCTCCGGTAAAATTATTTTTCCTCCGGCTGCTTCTATTTTCTCCTTTGCCTTTGGTGTTACAATCATTGCCCTGACAGTAATCGCTTGCGTTATCTTTCCTGAACCAAGAACCTTTCCATATCCCAGCTTCCCCACATCTACCTCCTTTATCCCTCTCTTCCTGCAAAGCTCGTCCAGGTCTTGCACGTTTATTGATTTTACTGCTCTCTTGACAACCTCAGGCAACTTGAATCCCCTCTTCCCAAAGACATAACCGTGTTTCAGTGCCCATGACTTCTTGTGCTTGAACATGCCTGCCTTGCCCCTGCCGCCTCTGCTTCCACCGCCACGGTGCTTCTTCTTGCTGCCCCAGCCATGCCATCTTCTTCCTCTCTGCCTTGTTATTTTTTTCCTGAACCTTTGCACCATATTTTTCACCATCTTTTGGAGCTTGCCAGAGTCATGTCTATTGTGCCTTCCAGCCAGTCCAGTGCAAGCCTGTGGTCTTTTTCGGTCGGGGCTGTAACGCAGTCCTTCAAGATTGTTATTTTATAGTCCCTGTAATGGGCATCAAGCGCTGTTGCGAGCACACACCAATGCGTGCTTACACCTGTAAGCACGAGCCTTTTCACTCTCATTTTTTTGAGCGTCTTGTCCAGGCTCGTGTTGTAGAAGCTACTGTATTTTTTCTTGAATATCTTCCTCTCTCCTTTGGCCGGCTTGATAGTATCGTATATGATAGTGCCTTTCTTGCCCAGCGGAGTGTGCACAATGTAAATAAGAGGTATCTTCTTTGCTCTTGCCTTGTCCAGAACCTTCTTTATGTTGGGAAGTATCTTCTTCATCCTGCTGGCAGGAACCCATTTCTCCATTCCCTTTATCGCATCAATAACGATTACAGCTTTTTTCATTTTTTTCACCTAGCGTCGCAACACGCCCACAGGAGGTGATGGACTGTATATGGCAAGCTCTCCTTTGTAATTTTTCAAATCTATTCTTCGCTTATATTTTTCTCCACCAACAATTGCTGTATAGTCCATGTATTCTGTTCCATCAGCCTGATAGATGCTGTCTAGCACACCATCATCAATGAAATCCATGCCGCCCCTTGTTCCTTGCACAACTATCTTCATGCCTTTTCTTGTTTTTCTTAAGCGCCCGGCACTTGTCATACCCTTATGAAAAATTGTCCTCATCAGATCATCCTCTTCAATAAATCATTTATCTTTTCTCCCCTGTAACCAAGCTCTCCGTTTGGGTAATGTTGCTTTATGCTCTTCCTGAAGCCCTTACTAGGCGGGGTAAGCCTGAAAATAGGCTTTATCTCCGGCTTCTTTCCCTCCTTTATGTCAGCAAGTGCTTTTTCAGACTCTTCTTTGCTGAGTCTCTTCTGCCCTTTTCTTCCTCTTTTTATAATCATCCTGCTGAGTGTTTCATCATCAATCTCTCCCCATGTTATCATGTCTTTCACTTTTTGCAGCATTCCCTTAACACTCGGCTCCTCCTTCAATACAACACAATGCATCTTCCTGTGCAGCCTGAGCATTGCAAGGGTGTCTTCTATCTCCTTTCTTCTGTGCACCCTTCCCTTGATTCTTATAGCTGCATACACCCTACTCACCCTTTGCTTCAGTCTTTCCGACTGTAAGACCCACGTTCTTCTCG
>JBHIDR010000019.1:0-14475 GCA_046760225.1 Candidatus Aenigmatarchaeota archaeon | reverse complement strand
CCAGTGATGAGTACGAACAACTGCTGAAGGGGATCAAGGAACATGCTGAGACTGGCAGGAAATATCACGAGGGACTGAACATATACCTCATGCACGAGGTCAAAGAGGTATATAATGAGTTCCGCTTGTTCTTGAAAGAGGACGGAGAAGGGAATGAGCTTTGCAGCACGATGTTCCGCAGCATCAATTACGGGATAAAGAATGCTGATAAGATAGCAAGTGCGGTTTCAAAAGCTTGTGGTACGGATTACAAAGAAACCAGGAGAGGAATCAGGGGATATCTGAAATTTGTCAGAGGCTGCCTGACGCCACTGAGGATTTTCTCATAACAGAACTCTTATTGCATGCCGCTAATCAAGGATTTCTAACTTCATGATATAAAACTGCCCACGCCAGTGCGCTGTCCTTGTGCTTTCCAGAAAGGACTTCTTCCAGCACTTGTTTGTAAGATCTTTCGACCAATGTCAGGCTCTCTGTTGCATCAAGCCCGGGTTCCTGTATCTTTTCAAGCTCTGTGGCCTCCACTATGTAGAGACGCATGTCCAGAGAGCCAGGCAATGGATACATCGTGTATGTGTTCTTTACATTTCCTGTGTAGCCTGTCTCTTCAAGCAGCTCCCTTTTGGCAGCCTCCACGATTGTTTCGTTCTTCCTTATTCCGCCCTGAATAAGCTCCAATAGGGTTTCTCCAACAGGATGCCTGTACTGCTCTGCCAGCAAGAGCGTTTCCTTGTCAAGGAAAGGCAGAACAGCCACACCGTCACCTATTTCAACAACATCATAAGGATAGGGTTTTTCTGTACCTGGAAGCTTTAGTATGTCTACTCTTAGCTTCAACCATCCATTATATTGGTTTTTTGACCTCAGAACCTCTGGCTTCTTTCTCATGCTCCAGACCTCGGTTTTATTTATATAAGGACTTAAAATATTTAAAATATGAGAAGGCACTTGAAGAAAATACGGAAATCGCACATCACAAGGGAGGAACTGGTTGCTGATGCCATTTTTCTGTTCATCTCTGCATTTGTCTCATTCTTATTCGTCTTCCTGTTCGACATCCATCACAGTTTTTATGAGTGGCCGTTCACCCTGAAATTCATTTTCAAGACATACCATCCTTATGTTTTGTTTACATTCATCGGCACAATCATCGGATTCTTCATAATAAAATTGCTTTTGATTGGAATCAAGAAAGAGGAGTAAATCTAGAGCCCAACTTCTATGTATGCGCCGAGTACAACAGCGAGCACTGCTATTGCCATTAGAAGGAAGGAATCGCGCAGTACGAGCCTGAACTCCTTGCTCTTGAGCTTCTCCCTTATAACGCCTGCTGAGAGTATCCCGCCTGCTATTCCTGCAAGGAAGTAGGCACCTATCTCGATTATTGCATGGGGTATTATTCCGCTTGTCTGCAATAGAAACGAGGTGTAAAGTCCCTTCCTGATGAAGCTGGCAAGGTACACGCCAAGCACAGAGGCGTTCCATGAAAGTATGAATATGGCACCTGTTCCTATTATGAAGGAGAGGAAGAACGCGAATGCCATGACCTTGAGGTTGTTCATTATTATCAGCTCAACCAGGCCAGGCGCGATTGCTGCTCCTGTACCAAGTGAGCGTATTGCGTTTATCTCATTTATCTGCTGTCCGAATGCTGCACCAATGAATGAGTCAGGAAGGAGTGATGCCATAAGAAGCACAGCAAGCACATTGCCGATGAAGAACATTGTAAAAATCTTTATTGTCTCATCATGCCTGTCCCAGAAGGTCTGCTTGATTATCCCTTCTGCCTGCTCCCTTTCAATCTCCTCTTCAATCGTGAATATCCTGTAGACAAGTGGTGCAACAGCCACCGCCACAAGCAGAGGTGCTATTATGCCTGCATATGCAGGGAAAACAAGGTATGCAATGAATATGCAGGCTATTGCCACTATGAATGCGAGTATTAGCATGTCAACTGGCTTGTTCTCGATTTTTCTGGCTGGAAACAAAGACTCCAATACCATGTGAATACCACCGTTAGCTATGTATTTTATTAGGATTTATTTAAATCTTATATTATTTCTTCTTTTTCTTTGGTTTTTTGGGCTTTTTCCTGACTCGAAAAACATAATATGCACCTACTGCCACTATTACTACAACTACTGCTGCTATTGAAACTGTCTGCACCCATTCTAATGGTGTCTCAGGCACCTTGAACTCAGGCAGGGTTATCTTCGGCAGGCCAATAATGGCACAGGCCTCAGTAACAGTGTGGTTAGCGCAAAGGAACTGTGTTGTCTCATTGCAGTAGAAGTATGTGGCTTCTCTCTTGCCTTCTATGCAACTACCATATATTGTATCAGGGCATGGCTCGCACTCAAGAGCACATTCCCTTGCCTGAGTGATTTCTATGCATTCATAATCTGTGTCAGTACCGCAATCATAGGCTGTCCTTGTCTGATTGCCTTCAACGCAGTCTGACCATTCTGAAGGTTCAGGACATACGCATTCAGGCTCGCCTACCACTGCAAGAAGGGAAAGGGAAGGAATTGTGGTCTGATAATATGAAGAGTTCTCGTCCCTGTCAACATTCCTCATTGCGAGTGTTGTCCAGTTGCCGTCTTCATAGTGTTGCATCTCTATGTCTCCATACCCTATGTTGTTTTCCAGGAGCCATGAGTTGTTCACCCCAAAGCCCAGCTTTATATCAGAAACATTGCCTTCCAGCTCATCGCCTATTGAAGCATTATAATAATGATATATTCTTCCTATTGGTTTATCTGCAAACTCGTCAATTACCTTGATTGTAAACTTGACATCGCCGCTTGCTGCAGCATAGAACTCATCAAGCCTGATGCCATTGCAATAATCTGTATATGTTTCTTCCTCATATGTGCCCAATGCTACATTACTGAGCGAGAGGGACATGGCTGTTGCGCTGCATGAGTATGGTGATGGGGGAGGTGCTGCTCCGCCAACCCCTGCTGGTGGCGGGGGTTCTGGTGGCGGTGCACATGGTGATGCTGTGAAGTTAGCTATCTCTGTGCAGTTCTCATTGGATGCAGAATCATTCGCGCACTGCCTCCACTCGATATTGGAGTCCTGCACAGAGCTGTTCCACCAGCTGAAATTCGCCCATGTCTCGTTCGTATCATTGAAGAACATCGGCGAGCCATAATAATCAGTATAATTGGTCATGCTGCCTGTCTCGTTTGTTGCAAGCCATACATATGAGATATTAGTTACAGCATCTATCCAGTAAGCACCCAGAGTAAGGTTGGTATCGGCATCGCCACAGTCTCCTGACTTGAACTGGTCGGAATACTGGGAAGATGATGCATCAAGAATAAATTCTCCTTCTGTCTCTGCCTCATTTTGATAAGGATCACAGTAAATGTATATACTGTGGTTGCCTTCTGATACACTAGAGTTGTTCACCCAAAGTATTTCTTCAGGACCGAATGTGGGGGCCTGACCTATAAGTTGACTGTCAACTGAAACATTGCAAAGAGAGGGTATATTGGTAGTTCCGAGGGGATTGGAAACAAAAAATGTGAAATTGGGGGTGTTGATTATTTCTCCGTTCTTGGGTTTTAAGAGGTCAATGCAAAAAGTATTGTTGAATACAAAACTATTTGCACCTGGTGTTCCAGAATTTGGGTTAGTTGCATTGAGCTTGTTGTAGCAGAAAGTATTATTCCATATGTTTGAATTGGTCACTGTGGATACGTCTGCACCATAGTAAGAATGATTTGTGATGCTGTTAAACATAACTTCAATGTAATTTTGTGCCTGCATGAAAATTCCGCTCACGTTGTTGTTAGTTATGTTGTTGTTGGTTATGTTGACAAAATTCACTGCATTAAGGAATATCCCGAAATCATTATTGAACAATATTGTATTATTCTCCACAGTTGTGTTCGGGGCGCCCCAAACCACAATTCCTGCGCCCAATGCTGTTCTGCTGTTATTGGCAACCGTGTTGTTTGCAATGAGGTTGAAATAGCCGGTTTGTACTCTTATTCCTTCTTTGTTAAAACTGACATTATTAAGGGACAGGGTGCTGCTGTTGGAGGATTGGAGATAAATGCCCTTTTCAGCATTGTTATAAATTGTATTGTTCTTCACAGTTTGGCTATTATATTTCAGTATAAGGCCATGCTTGTCACTACCTGTTATTGTGTTGTTCTCTATAATGCTGCCGCCACTGGCAGCAAAAATTCCATTGTAGGTGGGATCAGCAGTGTTAACCCCTATATTACTAACTTCACTATTGTATAACTCGAATGACATTATATTAAGGACATAAAAGAAGGATTTAGTTGAAGAATTGAAAGGACCTGTTTTGATAACAGAGTTATTTATAGCCACTTGCCCATTGGTCACCCAAAAGCCGAATTCGCCGTCATAGCTGTTGTTGAAAAGCACTGTGCAGTTCTCCATGTAGAGGCTTGCAATAGGAGTGCCGTCATCTGTTATGTTGCCTGTTATAGTCATTGTACCATTAATGCATTGTTCTCCTGCTGCAAAAACACAATTTCCTGTTATATTTACTGTTTCATTTGTGCTGCCCAGTGCGCATGCTGGATATGTTGCAAATGCCGTGGGCTGCATAAAGGACACAAAACCCACCAGAACTACCACTATCGCTGCCAAAAGCCATATGTTCCTCATGCCATCACTAATCATAATAGAATAGTTATGTATTTATTTCTTCGGTTCATATACTATGCATGCCCGATGAGAGCAAGGATTCTACTCCAAAAAGGAGGCTTCCTGCAATAGAGAGGCCTATATCCGAGATATCGAGCGACAAGGACGTCAGGGTGAGGATATTGGGAACCGTGCTGGAGATGACAGACTCGTCCTTGCTCATGGATGATGGCACAGGCAAGGTGGAAGTGATGTTCGACGTGCCTGAGGCAATGGCAGGAGTGATGAAAAGCCAGCTCATAAGGGTTGTTGCACGCGTGCTTCCGCTCATAGACGGGTATGTACTGAAGGGCGAGTGCGTGCAGATGCTCGAGGGGTTTGATGTAAACCTATATAAACGTGCGAGGCAAATATGTGTGTGAGGGGGTAGAATATGTTCGTTGCAACACTATCTGATGTAAAGATTCTTAAGGACAGCATAGACACAATAGCCCAGATAATAGACGAGGGCAATTTCAGGATAAAACCCAATGGAATAGAACTCATGGCAGCTGACAGGGCAATGGTGGCTGTTGTTGACTTCAAGATGGATGCTGAGGCATTTGACAGTTTTGCATGTGACAAGGAAACAACAGCAGGACTCAACATGCTGAACTTCCTTACAGTGCTAAAAAGGGCAGGGAGCGATGACAAGCTGACATTAAGGCTCTCTGAGGACAGGATGGAAATCCTGCTCGAAGGGAACTCAAGGAGGAGGTTTGCAATGCCCCTGATTGACATCACAGCAGAGGACGTGCCTTCTGTTGCACAGTTCGAATTTCCTGCATCAGCAGATGTGGAAGGAATCATAATATCAAAGGGGATTGACGATGCTGACATTGTTGCTGACTCCGTAATAATAGAGGTGGATGAGAGCAGCCTGAAGATGTTTGCAGAAGGAGGCTCAAGCAGGGCAGAGCTGAAGCTGGAAAAGGGGAGCCCTGCGCTCCTTAACATAACAGCACCACAGACTGTAAAATCAAGATACCCGCTGGACTATCTCAAGAAAATGATGAAGGCTGCAAGGCTTGCAACAAATGCAAAGATACAGCTCGGCAACGACTACCCCCTCAGAATTGACTTTGAGGGAGAGAGGGCAAAGCTCGGATTCGTTCTCGCCCCGAGAGTCTCAGAGGAGTAAGCATGGCAGGAAAAAAAGGAGAACTATATAAAAAACCTCTTTCTGATATCAAAAGGAATTTGGAAAAGAGAGGAGTTAGCAAAGCTTATGCCAAGCGCGTTGTCCAGCTCGTAGCAAGTGATCCTAATTACAGGAAAGACCTCCAGAGGATGATGTATTACAGAACCCAGGCAAAGGCTGCCATGAGGGGAGGTAAGAAAGCTGAAGCAGACAGATATATTGGTTTTTATGGAAACAGGCTAGCAAAGGTGGAGCAAAAGGCCGTGTTGAAGCTGACAAAGAAAGCATTAAAGGAAGCTGCAAGGAAGAAAAGAAAAGCATCATAGGTGAAAAATATGGCAGGGAAACAGGGAGAATCATACAAAAAACCTTTGTCTGACATCAAGAAAGACCTGGGAAAGAAATTAAAAAGTGAATCCTATATAAGGTCTATTGTCAAAGCCATTGGAAGTGACCCTGCTTATAGGAAAGATCTGGAGAGAATGATGCAGTACAGGGAGCAAGCAAAGGGTGCCCTAAAAAGGGGGAATCGAAAGCAGGCAAATAGTTACATGAACTCCTATACAAACAGGATGATGTCAGTGGAGCAAAAGGCCATAATAAACCTGACAAGGGCAGCAGGACTGAAAGCCCTTGAGAAGAAATTGGCAGAGAAGAAAGCCCTCAAGAAGAAAAAAGCATCATAGGTGTTTCTTTGTCTGGTAAGAAAGTAGGTGCTGGAATAGGTGTGATACTTCTCAAGGACGGGAAGATACTCCTGGGAAGGAGGACAGACGACAGGAGCAAGGGAACGAGCGAGCTCAAGGGAGAAGGCACATGGACACTGCCAGGAGGAAAGCTTCATTTCCATGAGAGCTTTGAAAAGGCAGCAGCAAGGGAAATCGAGGAAGAAACAGGAATAAAGGCAAATAGCCTGGAGGTAATAAGCGTCACAAATGACATGGTTCCTGAGAAGCATTTTGTCACAATAGGGCTGATATGCACGGACTTTGAGGGCGATGCAAAGGTAATGGAACCGGAAGAGATAACAGAATGGGGATGGTTTGATTTGAATTCACTTCCCTCACCCATGTTCTTCCCGAGTGAGAAACTGATAAAGAACTTCCTTGCAAAGAGGTTCTACAAACACTAAACCTTTGCCTTTCTTTTGTGCAGGAACTTCCTAAAGTAGAGCCATCCAGCAACACCGATTACCACTATTGCTATGCCCAGTGCATTGGGGTCTCTGATAAAGAAACCTGTTGGTCCTGAAAGCGTTTTCTTCTTTGCTGGCTCAACGTATGTTTCCTGCGCTACTTCTTCCTCCTTTGGCTCTTCCTGGGGCTCTTCTTTAGGTGTTTCCTCTTCTTCTGGCTCATTTTCCACCCATACTATCTTGACAGGGGGATAGTAACTTGAGCTGCCACCACCAGGAGGATTTGAGACACTTACAGTAAAGCTGGTATTGCCTGGTCCCTCGTTCTCTGCAGGGTCCCTGCACCTGAAATAAAACAAATAGTTTCCATTGGAGAGGCTGAGGCCATGGCTGTGGGATGTTCCTCCTGTTGCTGAGAATGCGGACATGTTGGCAAAGGCATCATCTGACTGGCTGTACCTGCATTCAGCATTCTCGTCTGTTGTGGCTGTGAGCGTAACAGAAGAGGATGTCAGGGTGCCGGATGGGCCAGAGCCAGTTATGCTGGGCGGGGTGTTGTCAAGGGTGAGCTGAAGGGAATCATTGAAGGCCAGGTTTCCTGCATCATCAACTGATGTTATGTTTATGTAATAGGTGCCTTCAGCATAGGAGGAGTTCATTCCTGTATTGGTTGTGTTGTAGATGCCATTGTAATTGTCCAGCACCCTTGTGAGTATGGTATGGGTTGAGTTGAATATTGCCTCTGTGACTGTGAGGTTGGTGTCAAGGTTGTCAGTTGAATTTACTTCTACCACAAAATTATCGCCGTCCCCGACATAGTTGTCATCAATGGAAACCGAGTTGATTGATGGGCTTGTCAGGTCCACAAGGAAAAATCTTGTGGCTGATGAGTTCATGTTCCCTAGCGTATCATTGGCCGAGACTGTTATGTTGTGCACCCCCTCGGTTGTATTGAAGGTTGTGTTCGAACAGGAAGGTATTGTTACAATTGCCCCATTGTCCAGGGAATAGCCGCACCAGTCACCTGTTTCTGACAATGAGAAGTTAAGGGGAAGGGAAGTGCTGTAGCCATAGGTTGTGTTCGCTGGGAGCTCTACCTCTATTTGGGGCGGATGGTTGTCAACAGTTACATTGTCGCTGGTCACCTGGTCACCATTGCTGACATTCACCTTGAAGGAATAGACACCATCAGGTATTGTGCTCGAATTCCAGACCAGGGTGAACTCTGTTCCTGTGGAATAGTTTGTTCCTATGTATGTTTCATTATAATAAAAACTGGCATTGCTCCTTGCCACATCAACTGTAGCATTCAGGAGCACTGTTCCGTTGAGCTGGGTATTGCTTGTTGGAAAATTCAGGCTTATTGTTGCTGCATATACCATAGAAGAAAGAATAATTAGAGCAATTGGTACAGTGAAAAATGTCAAACGCATAGAGATATTATAACCGAGCTTGCATATTAAGATTTCTGATAAAGGGAGGCCAAAATCAGCGGAAGTATGATCGTGGCATCGCCATCAACTGTGACGTACTTGGCCTTTTCCTTCACCTTTCCCCAGCTGACTGCCTCGCTCAGCCTTGCGCCTGAGAGCGAACCGTCATATTGCGTGGCTGTTGTTATGTACACTGCATAATCCAGTCCTCCCTTGAAAGCGTTCCACCATATTGTATGGTGCTTGCTTATGCCACCGCCAATCATCAGTGCACCAGTATTCTTGCTGTTGAACGCGATGTCTGATAGCTCTTTCTGGTCCTTTAGAACATCAACCTTGAGCTTGTTCTCCTGCCTGAACCAGAGAAGGTTTGTGCCGAATGAACCATCAACTATTCCAGGGACATATATTGGTATGTTCTTTCTTGCTGCCTGGTACAAAATGGATTTCTTGTCATTGAGGCGAAGCCCGAACTCGTGTATCAGTTCCCTTGCTCCCCACTCCTGCTTCTTTGCTGCGAGTTCCTTGAGAATCGGCTGCATCCTTTCCTCGAGTAATTTTCCATAGTTCTCAGTGGGTATTGTTATGTTTCCCAGCCTGTAGAGATCAAGCTGGTGCATCTCATCATCATTAAGGCTGAATGAGCCATGATAATAGTTCCCTCCCCATGTCCTTGCAAGGTCATGGTCAAGGGTACCGCATGTTGTTACTATCACATCGAAAAGCCCTTTCTCAATCGCCTGTGCAATTGCTCCGCGAAGGCCTGTTGCAACAATGCATGCTGGGAACGAGAGGAACCTCTTGTCTGCAGACTGCATTTCCCTGAGTATCTCCACTGCATGTGCAAGGTTCTTTGCACTGAAGCCGCCAGCAGCATTCATCTGATTGACGAGCTCTGAAACACTTATTCCCTCAAGGTCCATTTCCTCTACCTTCCTTTTGAGCAAATCCTCCCTCTTCATAAAGCCTATTCACCTTTTAACCTTTTTATAGTTTGATGCTTTATTCTATGCATGCACCAGCTGGACCTCATAAAATACTATTCTAGGAAGGATGTTCAGGCCACAATAGTTGAGGCTGCAAAGGAGAGGGAAGTTGGGGGCACAAAGAGGGACGGAACATTCACATCAAGGCCTGATGTGCTCCAGTATCCCAGGGATGTTATAGAAAGGGTAAAGAACGGTGTTGTGGCGTTCCACCTCTCTGTTGAGAAGTGGACAAATCCGCTCTCCCTGAAGTCAGCAATGAGCAGGAAGGAGCTGGACGAGCTGAGAAAGGAATGGGACATGATAATAGACATTGATGCAAAGGCTAAGCTGGAGCATGCCAGGGCAGCTGCAATTGCTGTTGTGGACCTGCTCAAGGACATGGGAATAAGCCCTACTGTCAAGTTCTCAGGCTCAAGGGGCTTCCATATAGGAATAGCTAGCAATGCATTCCCCAACAGGGTTGATTCCAGGCCTGTTGCGCAACAATACCCTGAAATACCCCAGGCAATTGCCGGATTCATCAGGGAAAAGGCAAGGGACAAGATAATGGACTCGCTAATAAGAATGGAAGGGGGCCATGCAGCACTTACCAAGACAGTGGGAAAGATAAAGGAACTTAGCCCTTATGAATTTGTTGAAATAGAAAAGGACTGGGGAAGCAGGCACATGTTCAGGGCACCATATTCCCTGCACAACAAGACATGGCTGGCTTCTGTACCCATACCGCTCTTCAAGCTGAAATCATTTAAAAAGGAGTCAGCAAACCCAGAAAAGGTGAAGGCAAGGATGAAGTTCCTTGTTAGCAAGGACCTTGAAGCGCAGAATCTTTTGGTAGATGCTGTCAGCTGGAGAGCAAAGCACAGGAAGGAAGAGGTAAGGAAAAAGGAGAGGAGGGTGAGCATAAAGAGGGCAATACCAGAGCAGCATTTCCCAGTGTGCATAAAGAGGATACTGGAAGGGACAAAGGACGGCAGGAAAAGGTCGATATTCACGCTCATATCCTTCCTGCGCTCAGTGAACTGGCAATGGGATGACATAGAAAAGAAGGTAATGGAATGGAACAAGAGCGTGGGGCTTTCGGACAGGTTTGTTACAACGCAGCTGAAATGGCATTCCAGGCAAAGGAGGGCGATTATGCCGCCAAACTGTGGTTCTGACCTGTTTTACAAGTCAATAGGCATATGCACAGAGAACTGCGGTAAAGTGAAAAACCCTGTTAATTATGCTTTCAGGTCCTATAGGAAGGCCATGAGGGAGAAGAGAAAAGGATAAATTGTTTCAATGCAGATATATTGAGTGTTGTTTATGGCAGAACTCATAACCTTTGAGACCATAAGAACAGTTCATATGGCTGAGAAGAGGGAACAGCTCAGCAAGCTGCCCCCAGATTTTTTTGATTCTGTTGGAAAATGGTTTGGGGAGAAGAGTAGCCTAAGAGATCCGCTCTCAATTATGGAACTGAAAACAGTGAAAGATAAGGTTGACGACATAATGAACAGGAGGCAGAGAAAAATCATAATGTCAGCCATGCGTACCATAAGGGGAGGCGTGCCTCCTGAGAACATGACAGAAGATGAGCAGAAGTTCTTTGACCGGGCTGTTACGCTCTTCAAGTCATTCAAACTGGATCTGCAGGAGAAGCTGAGCGGAGCAGACTTCTTTGCTGAGGAAAAAATAGAGGAAGCAAGAAGAAGTCTGGAAGAGGCAAAAGCTATTGTGGAGCCTGTACCAGTTGAAAAACCTGCTCCTCAGCCTGTGCAGGAAGCACCAAAGCCAGTTGAAGTACCAGCAAAACCGATAAAAAAACCAGCTGACCCGAACAAGATGAATGTCAAGATACTTACAGAGATGCCGAAATTCGTTGGCAGAGACTTCCAGCCCTATGGCCCTTTCAAGGCAGGTGACATGGTCCAGCTTCCAAAGGAAATCGCAAGTGTGCTCATAGCAAGGAAGGCCGCTGAAGAAGACGTAAGGATGTACCTCTAGGTGATAATATGCCAACTCTAAACAAAGCACTAGAAGAAGAACTCAAAAGATATAACTTATCATGGAAGGATATAGAAAAAGTAATAGCACAGCATAAAGGTAAGACTAAAGTTCTTTCCAGAAAAAAGGCCAAGAACATCTTTATAAAAGGAAAAATTGTAAACTCAGAAGAGAAACTAGGCAAAAAAGAAAGGTTAGACCCAAATGACAACATGCCCTTCTATGCCTATACCAAAGACAGAATCTTTTACATAGGTATTTCCGGTGAACTCGGCGAATGCTGGGTAGACTCAATACCAAGAAATCCTTCGAAAAGAGAACAGCCAAAGTATCTGCCGTAACCAAATATTGAAAATGATATATTATAAAAGCATGACTTACATATTATTCGTTATGAAGGGCAAGACGGATTTAGTAATCGGCGCATATGTTATAAACAATGATAGGATTCTTTTAGTTCATCATGCAAAGTTAGATAAATGGTTGCCCCCAGGCGGACATATAGAAGCCAATGAAACACCTGACGAAGCGATTCTACGCGAAATAAAAGAGGAAACAGGAATTGACGCAGAATTTATACAGAAGGAAGAAATACCAAAAGATAAAAATGATAGTATAGTTATTCAACTGGCTCTGCCCTTTTATGCAAACGTTCACAATGTTGGAGACCACAACCATGCATGCTTATTCTATTTATGCAGAGCAAAAAACGACAAAGTAACATTATCACATGAGAGCAAAGGGCATAGGTGGGTTACACTTGAAGAGTTAATGAATTCACATGACATACCAAGCGATGTTAAGAAGATTGGAAAATTAGCAATGGAAAAAATTAAACAAAACTAGTGCAGGCCTGAAAGCAAAACTTTTAAATACCTTCTAAAAGCAATAAAGGAAAGGATAGTTATGAAGATGCCCAAGAAGCAGAAGAAGTACTGCCCATACTGCAGGAAGCATACAGAGCACACTGTGAAAAGGGAAGGTGTGGGAAGGAAGAGAAGGCCGATGGCACAGGGGCAGAGGAGGTTCAAAAGGAAGATGAAGGGCTTTGGCTCCTTTCCCAAGGAGAACCCAAAGGACAGGCAGAAGCCCACAAGGAAGCTGGACCTCAGGTACAGGTGCAAGGAATGCAAGAAGGCACACAGTGTTGGCAAGGGCTTCAGGGTAAAGAAATTCGAGCTGGTGAAAGCATAATGCCCAGGGCCATAATACCAAGACCAAAGAGCAAGTTCCTCAAGGTTGTCTGCAGCAAATGCAAGAACGAGCAGATAATATTCAACAAGGCTTCTTCTGAGGTAAAGTGCCTTGTCTGCAGCGCCACGCTTGCTGAAAACACAGGCGGAAAGAGCAGGATAAGGGCAAGGGTCATACAGGTAATGGACTAAAATCTTTAAAAGCTTCTGATTTAATAGATTTTCTATGGACGAGAAGAAATTCCCTAGAAGAGGAGAGCTTGTAATAGGTACTGTAAGTAGGGTCAACCCGTTCTCCGCATTCGTGAAGCTCGAAGATTATCCTGGCGTAGAGGGAATGATACATATATCCGAGATTGCAAGGAAATGGGTAAAGGACATAAGGGATTTTGTCAAGGAAGGGAAGAGGATTGTTGTTCTTGTAATGAGGGTCGATCCTGTAAAAGGTCATGTTGGCCTCAGCCTCAAAAGGGTCAGCAAGAGGGATGTTGAGGAGAAACTAAAGGAGGCCAAAAGGGAGCAAAAGGCAGAAAGGATGCTCGAGATTGCTGCCAAAAAGAGAAGTATGGAGACCAGGGACGCATACGAAGAAGTGGGACACCTGATGAAGGAGAGGTTCGGGGAAATGTTCAAGGTATTCAAGCTTTCCATGACAGAGGACGGCTACAGGCTGCTCATAAAGAGGGGCATACCCGAGGAATGGGCAAAAACAATAAGGGAAGTGGCAGAAGAAACAATGGAAATAAAGGAAAGGGAACTAAAGGGAATACTCGAGCTTACGTGCAGCAAGCCCGATGGCATAGAGGTAATAAAGAAAGTTCTCAAGGATGCTGGTGAAAAGGGGTTCATAATAAAATACATTTCCGCACCCAAATATTCTATTTCAATTCTCTCAAAGGAAGCCAAGAAGGACGAGAAGAAGCTCAGGGCTGCTGCAGAGGACATAATAAAGGCAATGAAGGCAGGGGGCGGCGAAGGCAGGTTCATATACGAGTGAGGACATGAAAGAAAAACTTATTTCTGCAAAAAGCTACTGGACAAAGGAGGAGGCCGAGGCTTATGAAAGGAGCACGTCAACAAGGAAGATACAGCACATGATGACAGAAAGGGTTCTGAAGGAAATGAGGGCTGGTGGCAAAATACTTGACATAGGATGCGGCACAGGCTTTTCAATGGAGGTCATTGGAGAGAATGCATTTGGTATTGATGTTTCACTTGAGATGCTCAAGATAGCCAAAGGGAAGGGATTCGACAGGGTTGTGCTTGCTGATTTCAAGTCCCTTCCCTTCAAGGACAGTGTGTTTGATGGAATCGTATCCATCTCAACCCTTCAATGGATAATAGGAAAGAGCCCAGAGGAAGTGGTTGAGCAGTACAGGCTTGCCTTCAGGGAAATGAGAAGGGTGCTCAGGAAAGGTGGAAAAGTGGGACTGCAGTTCTATCCCCATACAGAGAAGGAATGGGAAATGGCCAGGAAGGAACTTTCAAGATTATTTTCCGGGTATGTGGTGGAGGAAGGAAAGGGAAAGAAGAAGAAAAGATACCTGATATTGAGCAAGGACTAGAATATTTCCCCTTTTGCCAATATAAATTCTGCCACTGCCTGTTTGTCCTCGTCAAAAGACAGATTTTCCAGTTCTTCAGGACCCAGCCAAACCAGTTTTTCTGCTTCAAGGGATTTTGGCTCTCCTGACCATCCTTTGCAGAAGAAATAGTGAAGGTCCATCTGCTCGTTGTTGGAAGCAGTATAAGGCAAAGTGCATATGAACTCGAAAGTGCCGCAGTCCAAGCCGAACTCTTCCCTGAACTCCCTCCTGCATGCACCAAAGAGGCTCTCTCCTTCCTTCACATGTCCTCCGGGAAACACAAGGGCTCCTGGATCGATTTCATTGTCTTCCTTCCTTTTTTCAGCAAGGAACTTGCTGTC
>JBHIDR010000018.1:0-17144 GCA_046760225.1 Candidatus Aenigmatarchaeota archaeon | reverse complement strand
GTATTTCCCCTGCCTCTTTGGATATTCATTTACTATCTCTGGGAACCCAAATGGTCCTTCCTTTAATAAATATTTTTGGACTTCTTCCCAGATTATGGGTTTTTTCTTTGCAAGTATCTCCTTGAAATTAGCCATTCATTTCACCCAATTAACTAAATTAACTATATACACGAAGTATTTAAATGTATAATTAATTCATAACGTCAATCAGCCTACAACGTCAATAAAAGAAATGGATAGCGGGGAAGAGATTTGAACTCTTGACCTTTACCCACAGCAGACAGCAGTCTACTGTTTCGGGTATCCAAGGACAATCCCTCTGAGCCATCCGCTCCTTTTCAGGATCGACGGGCACTCCAGGCTTAGGGAATACCAAGTGAATTCCTGGTATTTTGCCCCACCCCGCTGTAATTTCAGAATGAACTTTGAATTTATATAAAAGTTTGCTTATCTTATAGTCATGGTCAAGCCTGCAAAAGGAAAGATAAGGAGGGGCAAGCCTGGAAGGAGGCAGGAAAAGGAAATAGCAAGGGAGTACCTTCACCGCCTGCTGAAGAGGATGGAGGAGGGTGAAGCAGGCAAGGAGCTTCTTCCAGCAGCCGAGTACCTCTGCCAGGTAAGCAGAATCGAACTAACGCCCCTTGCAAAGCAGAGGGCAGGTGAAACAGAAACAGGCAAGGAAGGAGCATTCAGGATACTCAGGGAAATTGGGGATGAGCTGTCAGCCACTCCACACGGCCTGGAAAAAAGTGAAGTGAACAAATTAAGACTGAAGCTTGAGGAGAGGGTAAGATGATAGAATTCATAATCAGGGCAAAGGGCAACCCAAAGATTTCAGCAAGGGACCCTCAAAAGATAGTAATAACCAAGGGAAAAGAAGTGTTTGACGACTCTGTCATTGCTGTTGAAGCAAGCGCAGCTGCAGCTGACCTGCCTGATGACTTCAAGACAGCAATAAGGGACAGGAAAAAGCTCTCATTAACAATAGGCACAGCAGGTAATGAGGACGTAATCTTCGCCTTTGGCTCATTTGAGGCAAAGGTGACAGACAAAAATAATATTGTTGTAACAAAGTCTGATTTCATTGACAACGCAACAATAGGTGTGCGCTCGAACAAGGCAGCAAGCGACTTGCTGCGTGAGCTTGTAGCGCTCCTGCAGACAGACAACCAGGAAATAACAATCCTTCTGCAGGTGACAGAATGAACAAGATAAAGCTCTTTGGAGCACTGGAGCATGTTTTCTTCTACATTGCCCTCCTGCTTGCAATACTGTCAATAGTAACGGGATCACTTGATATTGTATATGCCGTAATACTCTTTTTGCTTCTCAGCGTGGTTTCCCATGTAGTCGAATCAAAGCTGGAAAAGAAGGGTGCAAAAAAGATTTTTCTTGGAATTTGATAATTTTATATCGAAGTTCTGCCAATTATTAATAGGTGGTTAATGGTGTATTCTGCAATCAAGATAAGCACGCCTAGTTATCGAGAAGATAGGGAAGTATGGAATGCTGTTGTGAGGAACGAGGTAAGGGAGATGAAAAAACAAAGAAAAAGAGGTGTTGGCATCATACACCTGAACGACAGGGAAACAATTCTTGTTTATGAAGGAAGCAATGGAAATGATTACGATACTGTCCATTCCAGAAAACCAATATTGAGCAAGGGAAATGACAACATAATCGATACACTGAGGGACGCGAAAACAGGTTATTACATAGCTGTCCTGGAAAGGACCTAACCAACCTTGTGCGGTATGCCCTCGTGCAGGTCAATGAACTGCCACTCCCTGTAATCCAGCTTTACAGCCAGCATTGCCCTAGCACCGCACTTCTTTGCAGCAGAGATCATCTCCTTCAACTGCGGATGGTGCTCCTTTGTATAGAACACCTTCTTCCTGCTCTTGACCTCTATGAGGTGCGTTATCCCATGCTTTATTGCTATCAGGTCGCATATTGCACTGTCCTTCAGCCCTGAGCCTGCAACCCTGTGGACCACCCAGCCTTCCTTTACAAGCTTCTCCACCAGTTGCCTCTCTCTCCTGTGGCCCTTCTTGTTCACAGCCATGGAATCACACAAAACAAATTATGGCAAGGAACAATAAATACTTTATCGCATAACTATTATCCCATGGGATATAGTTCTTTCACTGAAAAATATGCGCCACAGACCCTTGCAGACATAATAGGCCAGAAAAGCTCTGTGCAGAAACTGGTGATATGGTTCAACTCCTGGAGAAAGGGCAAGGCGCTTATCCTGCATGGCCCGCCTGGTGTTGGAAAGAACTCTGTATTGTATGCACTGGCAAGGGAAAGAAAGCTGGACCTGATTGAGATTGATGGCTCTGATGAGAAGGACAGCCTGGCCAGCATGATACCTTCCCTGAAACAGGCATCCCTGTTCAAGAAAGGAAAGATAGTGGCTGTGGATGGAGCAGAAAACACAAACATGGCGCTGCTCACAAAGCTGATAAAGGAAAGCATATACCCTGTTGTCCTGATAGTGGACAATCCCTATCATCCAAGGTTCAAATTCCTGAGAAAAGCATGCGACATGCTGGAGTTCAAGAGGGTCAAGGCAGCTGAAATAGAGAAGATGCTGCACGAGATATGCAGAAAGGAAGGAATACCGCACAGGCAGCAGGCCATAAGGAGCCTGTCCTATTCTGCTGCAGGCGATATAAGGGCAGCGCTCCTTGACCTGGAGAGCTTTGCAGGAATCGGGTTTTCAAGAGACAGGGAGGGCAACATATTCGAGACACTCAGAACGCTCTTCAAGTCAGGAAACGTGAAAACCGCACTCAATGCAATAGAGAGCTGCGAAAAGGACCCATTTGAGATATTCTTCTGGGTCGAGGAAAACCTTGCAAGGGAGTTTGCAGACCCCATGCAGAGGGCAGCTGCTTTTGACATACTGAGCAAGGCAGACCTGTTAAGAAGAATCAGCAAGAAATCAGTTGACATGCTTGCAGGACTGAGCGCACTCAGGAAGCCGAGCAGGGGCTTCACGCCCTACAGGCCGCCTGCATTCTACCCAAGGACTGAGAACAGGGAACTTGTAGAAAAACTTGCAAAGGAAATGCACTGCTCAGAAAGGATAGTGAAAAGAGAGCTCCCTTTCATGAGGTTCATTTCATTCTGAAGAAGCAAACAGCTGCTCCGAGCAGGCAGATTATGGCTATTGCATGCCCTATGCCAAGGCCTGCAGAAGCAGCCCCACCACTGTATACAAAATAGCTCGTGGTCTTGGTATATTCTGAATATATCAGGGCAACAAGCGCTATTATCAGGAGTATAATCGCAGGTAATGGCGATTTCCGCCCTTTCATTCTCCTTTTCCTTCTTCTTGCCATAACTAGACTAGAATTTTTACATATTTAAGCCCCACACATAGCTTTATATACCCCCTCGACCTTATTACTATATAGTAGTTATTACTATCCGGTGGTTAACTGTGCGTGTATACAAGATAATGGCTGCGGCTCTTGCGGTTTCAATTGCAATACTTGCAACCCTGGGTACTGTGGGAAGCTCAGCAAGGGTTTCTGAGACCTATCTGAAGGACATAAGCTGCAGCGACTCCGCATGCAGCGTCGAATTCAACCAGGATATAGAGATAGCCAAGGCCCTTGACACTGGTTCTATGCTTCCTACGTTTGATGACGACACGCTCATTATTGCAAAGCCTGACAGCCTGGGTATAGGCGACATAGTTCTTTACAGGAGCGGCAAGGACCTCATAGTGCACAGGATAGTGGGCATAGATAGTAGAGCGGGTGAAAGGTACTACAAGATGAAGGGGGACAACAACCTCTGGGACGATGGCTGGTTCCCTGAATCTGCAATAGAATGGAAAGTAATAGGCGTTTTATACTAGAGCTATTTTTTTAGCTTTCTTCTAGGTCCCTTTCTAAGCATGTATACAGCTCCTGCCACAACCACTATGCCTGCAGCAACCCACTCCCAGGGCAAGCGTGCTGCCGGCACTGCGCATGCTTCCTCTTCCAGGACCTCTTGGCATTTATAGCCAGTTTCAGCACTGCATGTATAGGTTGTCCTTCCCCTCTTGCCTCCTATGCAGTCTGTCCATTCAGAAGGAGCAGCACATGCCAGGCACGGACTTGGAACATCCACCACAAAGCTCCTTGTCATTTTAACATACACATTGCTCATAGTAACAGTTGCCTCATATTCACCTGGCTCTGCATCTGCAGGTATATTGAACTTTAGTCTGACAATATATCCTTCTTTTGTGGTAAGCTCTTCAATGCTCTCTTTTTCCAGCTGGAACCATTCTTCCGGAATTCCAGTAATCTCTATGTTCAGGTCATAGAGCGAGATCGTTCCTGTATTGTTCATCACCAGCTCTACCTCCTCTTCACCGCCCCTTTCTATGCTGATGTAACCCTTTCCTTCCTTGATTTCAATCTCCTCAATGCTCATCTCCAGACTTCTCTTGGGCGCAGCTCCCTCAGGAGCAGCAGCTTCCTCTTCTACCACCACAACCTCTTCAACAGGAACCGAAAATCCTCTGCTGTTGCTTCCGCTGAAGAACCAGTCAGCCGAAGCATCAACATCAGCGCTCCAGCTTCCTCCTTCAGTGCTTAGGGTATAGTTGCCTCCCCAGTATTTTTGGGTGGTAGTTGTTTCGCTATAAATCTCGAACTCCCATCCTAGAGGATCAGGAGGGATAGGGCATGCAAGCTTGCTTATTTCCAGCCAATCAAGATTATTCCAGCTCCCGCAGAAGGTATCATTATCACCTGCTGTCCATACTCCATAGCTTTCTCCTGACTCTCCAGGACATGTTGTTGAATTGCATGTCCAGTTCAGGTAATATCCAGATATTCCGTATTCCCAACAATCATTGGGCAGCATGCTGGGGACAATATCATCAGTTGTATCAATGTCAATAAAGCCCTCCATCATTGGTATGCAGCTGTATGCAGTGCCATTGCCATAAACTGTCTTGCTGGTGGTTGTTTTTGAAATATTGGTGAGCGAGAATGTTTTAGGCGACTGTGTGGGCGGCCTTAACGTGGCATTTGCCTGGGCATTATAGTTATTAACAAGGTCATCTTGGGTCTCAGGGCTCAGAGAAGTGATATTGACCTGGACCTCTACTATATCACCGCTCTCATAGGAGGAATTCGGGAACGTATCATTGAACATGAAGGAAACGTTCAGGCCACCGTAGAGATAAACATATCTTGGGGTATCCGCTATAGAACCGCATATGCCAGATGCTGCCCACCATGAGTAATTGCCTGCATATGTTGTGCTCTCATCGGGGTCCCATTTGAACGTGGCAATGCCCGAGCTGTTTGTTGTGTTGTTGCCAAGGTATGTTGTGCCGCCTGTGGTGGGTGCATTCCTCTTGGTATAGAATTTCACTGGCACATCAGAAGAATTGCTGGATATCCTTGCAACAAGTACTGCATAGTCATCATAATCATCCCTGATTCCGCTCCTGTCCACTATATAGCCATTGTCAGGAGAAAGGTACTCGATTGTTGGAGATGCACTACCAGAGCCAAATGCGAGCACACTGTCATTGGCCCCGACAAACAATGTGCCGTTGTAAAGGGCAATCGGACCGCGCGGCGAATTGGCATTGTTGAAGGTATAGTTCCATATGTTCTGCCGCGATGTCACATTGATGGCCATTGTCATGTTCGGGCTGTCACTGTATATTGTGAAGTATGCGATGTCCCCTCCCATGACCATGGTCGACAGGGAGCCGGCCGGGCCGCTCCTGTCAGGGAATGGCCCCCATGACCAGATCTTTTGGCTTATGTCGCTTTTGTTTATTGCTGTGAAGTTCAGGTCCCTTGAGCCGCTCTGGCTGGTATAGTCAGCACTGTAGAGGTAGGAGCTATCCATTGCAGTGGCTCTCGGACCATAATTATAACTACCGCCGCTCTCCCAATCATAGCCTGCTGTGTATGCGCCTGTGGCTGCATTTATCTTGAACCATCTGGCGCAATGATGCAGAGCATACACAAATCCGCCCTCATAATGCATGGCATTCTGGCCCATGCCACATGTGGCCACACCAGGAAGGTCACTGCCCTTTGCCGGGGTTATCCACTCCAATGAGCAATCACCGTCATTAAATGCCATGAACTGTCCTGTTGTTGCAGCGCGCGTGGTACAATATGTATAGGCCCTGCCCCCTGCTACAGCAGGAATAACAGAATAGAAATGGCACTGTGTCTGCTCGGATATGCCCTTGTCATGCTTGCAAATCCGGACACCGGTTGTTGCGTTTATTATATAGAAATCAGGGTTGTAGCCGTACTGGGGGTTTTCCCTGGAGCCTATATAGAACTTGCCGTTTGCAACAACGCCAGAATAATCATGCCCCCCTGCATCGCTGTCATGCATCCAGACCGGGCTTCCGGTTGTTGCATTGAAAGCAAAAACCCTTCCAGGAGAGTATGCGCTACTTGTATTCCTTGTCGGAACGATCACAAGGCCATTGTAATATGTTGGTGTTCCATGGAATGAACCATAATCCAAGCCCATCATTGGTGCGCTCCAGTTCAATTCACCGGTTGTTGCATCAACTGCGCAAACATAATTGGGCGACTGCTCATATGTGGCAAAGTAGACAGTGTTGTTTACAACTGAAAATCCTGACCAGACTGCTCCAGTGCCTTCCAATACCCATCTTGTACTGTTGGTTACAGGGCCAGCTTGAGATATGGTTCCATTGTTTATTTCGTTCCTCTGGACCTGTGGCCACTCTGTTGGCGGAGGTATTAGTTCAAGAACATCAAATGTCCAGCCAGTCGCCTCTGTAGTGTTCGGCCCTGTGCAGACGTCCCAACCAGAAAGCTGCAGGCAATCTTTGGGATTCCAGCAGCCGCCATCAGTGGCACCAATAATCTGATAGAGCGTTCCTGAATAGCCAGGGCATGTTGGTGGGGGGCATGTCCAGTTCAAATAATAATTAGGCCCGCTGCCTGAAGGTATGGGACTTGGCACCAGGTCATTGTTAAAATCAATATAGTCATTACTAGGTGGGCCGTCCCAACACGTAAACACCGTCCCATTGCCAAGATACGAATATGTCACATAGGCTGTTGGGACAAACTTCAGGCCAAAAACAGCAACTATTCCAAGAACAACAAGTGCTGCATATACCGTGACCCTTCTCCCGAATCCCTGCGCCATAACCTTAATAGAATTTTCACATTTAAATGCCTTTCACGGCGCCTTTAGCACCGCAGGCCTCGCATTTCAGGAAAGAAATCCTGTCTTCCTTTTCTATCTTCGTGTCTGGCTTCCCGCACTCCTTGCAGAGAACATACTCCTTCACATAGTTCTCCAGCTTCTTCTGTATGGTCCTCTGCGGTATTTTTCCCTGTATTATTGCCCTTGTGCCATCAACATTTATCGGCGCAGCCAGGGCTTTTGAAAGGTACTTGAGCAGGTGCTTCTGTTCCCTCCTGAGGGCCTCAGCTATCTGGCCAAGGTTCCTTATTATTGTCTGGTGCCCCTGGATTATGCTCTCTACCTTGGGAACCTCAAACCTTTCCCCGCCCTCTTTCTTCTTTGGCATCTTCTCCATTGCCTTTTTTAGAAGCTCCTCATAGCTTTGCATGATATCACTTGCATAGAATAATATTTAAAGAATTATTCTTTAACATATTTGCTGATAATAAAAGAGCCTATCCCGCCACCTAGCCCTGAGTAAAAAACAGTTTCTTGTAATTCAGCCCAATCCACATTCCCTGTAAGCAGATAATCATAAATTCCTTTTATACATCCGACTACAGAACCAACTAAAAGACCAACAAGCCCACTATACAATAATCGAGTCCCTAGACCAAGATTTTGTTCAGCCTTAAAATACGCAACACCACCAGACCCACCATCATAGGAATCTGAAGAATCATTATCATAAGGGTCTGATGGAGGATCATCACCGTCATCATAAGAAGATATAGCTTTCTGCATAGCATATGTGTGCGGATCCCTATCAGGTTTGTAATAGTCCATATCCATTTGTGATTGTGCTTGTTCTTTGGTTTTTGTTGTTTCTTTTTCTTCTCGCTCTTCTAAAATAAGTGACATAAAAATAAACATTAAATCCGCTTTATCTTTCCTGCCCTTGGTTCAAAGCATGTGCCAGACTCAAGGAGTTCCTGTATTGCAGAATCAACAACATTCTCAGCCAGTCCTGACTTGGAAAGTAGTTCCATGTAGTCCACTCCTTCACCAGAGTCCATCTCGTCTATTAGCTTCAACAACTTCTCCTTCACTCCTGTGCTCTCCTCAGCTTTTTTCTCCATCTCAACCTCTATGAGTTCCTGCGCCTCTAGGATAGCTTCGGCTTCCTCATTGCTTACCCCAGATTTCTGCGCAATTGCCTTTAGCTCATTCAGATCAGCTGTCTGGTTCTTCAGGTCGAGCACTATTTTTATCTTTTTTCTCTGCTCATCACCCTGCCTCTTGAGCTCGAGCATCCTTAGTGTTTCAAGGTTGGCGTCAGCCTTCTTGATTGTTTCAGGCAGGACATAAATCTCATCCTTGTATTCCCTTACCTTCCCTATTACGTCAACAAGGTCACCGGGATTTATCCCGTCAAAAATCCTTGTGTTCACGAAAGTCTTGCACCTTATTGTTTCGCTTCCGTCATCCAGCGTGAGCGTTGCATAGTTCCCGTCCTCGCTCACGAACTTGTCAACCACCAGTCCCAGTGCCCTGACCCTTGACAGTCTCCTTCCAAGCTTTGTAATGACATAGTTGCTCTCAAAGCCGCTCCTCTGCACAAACCTTCCTGTAACTATTTCTGCTATCCCTGCCTTCTTTGCTGTCAGCCTCTTCCTTTCCATCTGTTCACCATCTCATAATTTTTGCACAAAGTTCGCCTTTGGCTCGAATATTATGCCTTCTTTCTTCAGCCTCTGCAACATGTCCTCTGTATCGCTTTCCTTTATTCCCTCGTCCTGTGCAGTTGCCTTTATCTCCTCAATGGGAACCGGCTTTCCTATTGTCTTCTCCAGCCTCTCTATTATGTCTATTATTGAATGTATCTTCCTCCTCTGCGAGCTCGGCACGCCCTCTGTCCTGTCAATGTCTATCTTTTCTGTCTCCCTGTCAAATCCGAGCTGCTTTATAGAATATTCCATAATCCTTATAACCCTATCTACATCCTCTACCTCCACTTTGTTACTCAGCCTTATCTTTGCTGATGCCTCAGCAAGCCTCATCAGCGCCTCATACTGCCTGAGCGTTATTGGCACCGTGGGCCTTTCCTCACCCGCGTACATCCCCCTCATGGTAATATAGAAGTTCTTTATCCTCTCTGCTGCCTCAGGTGTCATCTTCGGGAAGCAGTTGTGCCTTGCATATGCAATATATTTCCTTAGCATCTCAGGAGCTATCAGCGGCCTGACATCATCAGGCCTGAGCCTTGCACCAACAACATATGTTGCGAGCTTCTCATCCATTGCCTTGTCCGGGACATCCCTGAGAACAAACTTCAGGTCAAACCTGCTGAGCAGGGTGTCCGGGATGTCTATCTGCTCCACTATTGGCCTGTACGGGTCGAACCTGCTGTACTTTGGGTTTGCTCCTGCAAGCACAGCTGTCTGTGAAGGCAGGGTAGCAACAATCGTGGCCTTTGCAACAGATATTGTATTATGTAGAACCATACCATTGGAAATAAACGTTTGACCTGGAATTGTAACATCATAAACAAATTTTTCATTTTTATTCTCTACTTTCTTGATATTTTTTATTTTAACCCAGCCTACATCTGCATTTACAAGATTCTTGATTCTCCCAATTTCAAACCTTTGCTGAAGCATGTCCTTGAAGATATCTACAAGTGCCTGTTTGTATCTGATAGCAAACTTTCTTGTTGGTGATTTAATTTCCCTAAAAGAAATCAATTGATGACATAATCCTAATTTTTCTGCAACTTGTTGCGTACTAATTCTATAGGCAGTCCTAATACGTCGCAATTTCTTTATCGTCCTTTTTTCAGAAGGAAGATTTTCAATGATTTCTATTTGCCTTTCAATTTCAGCAAGATAACGCTCTACTCTTTTAATTACCTTTCCTAACACCGTTCTTGAAAAATTAAGCTTGTATCTTTCATATTCTGTTATATTCCAACCAACAATTCTTTTCTGTGGAAGTTTAAGTTTTCGTAAGATATCTGCAATCTGCGCTCCGATTTGTGGAATCGTGCCCCAGAGATTTGTCCTTAAGGATGTCTCTCCTTTAACATACACAGCAAGCTTCCTGTTAGTTTTTTCGTCTGAAAATCCTATATGCTCCTGAAAACTTTTTAGGTACTTTTTACCTGTTATCGCAACTCTAAAATAAATTTTATTTTTATATTGAGTTTCTCTTATTTTACTCGGGATTCCAAATCTTAGCAAGAGATCTGAAATTTGTAAAGCAAGAGTTTTACTTTTGGAGGTATAAACTATCTCCATCCCTCTTTGTTTGGATATCAAGCCGCCATTCCCATCGAAAAGCTTCTGAAGAAGCAATTTGACATCATCTTTCGCTCCCATGAGGAAAATATCTGGAATTTTCTTTTCAAAAGCCATTCCAGATAGTCCGATTTTATTAACAAAATTATAAAGTTCCCTAGAAATGTATCTGGCCATAGTGGTCTTTCCTTCTCTTATATGGATATAGGGTTCTATGCCAAACAAACCAGTAGTTGTGGTCACGAAATCATTAAGCAATAGTGGATTGGAATTGGTGAAGTTTATGCCGTTTTTGATTCCCTTATTAAGTTCGTAGCTACCCTCACTCAGCATATAGCCGGCAAATTTGAAAAGCTGTGGGCAATTTCTTGGTATAGAAATATGATTAGACGCACGATTGACAGCTATATCTTTCTGAACTATACTAATATTTTGCTTTTGACCTTCGATTGGTAAATTTAATGGAACAGGAACCCAGTTACTCCTTTTTAACTTACTTGCTGGCAAACATACAATTTTTCCATCCACCATGACCCAACATGGGTGTTCTGGAGTGACTATGATTTTCCTTCCACTATCAGTTTCTATTTCAAAAAAATATTTTGGTGCAGTATGTCTGCTAACTCGCGTAATCCTTTTACTGAAAATTTTATTAAAATTTGTTGCCATCAGCTCTATGCATTCATTTTCTGGTAGAAGAAGTACCTCACACCCCTGACCATTAATAACACTACCTTTATTTTTTTCCAACATATTCTCCACAATGTTTCTAATAGATTTTATTGAGCCATCCGAAAGAGTTATCTTCGTATCTCCATGATAGCTTTGTGTGCTCATCGCCTCATGCATGGCTATCTGGTCGTCCTTGTGCATCTTGTCAAACTCGTCTATTGCAATTATTCCCTTGTGGCAGAGCACCATTGCACCTGCCTCAAGCACCCAGCCTCCCATGAATTCCTCATCCTTGGTCACTGTTGCGGTGTTATGGATTATTATGCCATCAGCTATGAGTGAATGTTCATCCTCAACAGTAACATCGTAAACATAATCGAACTGCTTATTTTTGACTATTTCAACATCCTTTATCTCGTCCCAGAAGATATCTGATTTAGCTAATTTTTCTAACCTTTCAATAGTTTTGCTGTTGCCAAAGGATTTCATCTTCCCAACTATTTTTGCCAGCTGTTGACGTGATGGCTTTCTTCTACCCATTTCATATGAATAATTTTTATAGCCATACAGTGTTTTAGCTGAAATTCCTAGCTCTTTGCGTGCAGAAGCCAAAAGATTTGAAATCTCGGGTACTATGTCTATATTGGTATTGGTTTTTGATATTTTTCTGATTATTTTTTCTAGTTTTTCTTTCTTTTTGGAGAATCCAAAACCAATCTCTTCTTTGAATCTTAACAGATTTTCAAGGCCCCTTAGTTCTATTTCATATTTATCCTTTGATATAACAGGTCTGTTTTTTATGTAGGTCGTTTTCCCGGCCTTTTTTCTCATGGATGACAGTATGCCAAATCTCAGCAAAAGTAATTGGAGCCCCTTTGCAAATGCTTTTGAGGATGTGCTAAAGCTTACAAATTTTGAACCTTTGTTTTTTGGCTCAACAACACATCCGTCTGTATCAAACAAGCCGTGTAAATATGCAGCTACTAGTTCATTTGGAAGGTTTGATAGTTCTTGCGTAATCTCAATATGCTGGGATTTCTTTCCATTTGGTACACCAAGCTTATGCATCAACTGGGCAACAATTTTTGAATTTATGCTACAATAGGCTATTCTATCTGGATGCTTGTAATAATGTGGTTCTATATTCAGTTCATTTTGACAAACAGTATAAAATTTTTCCAGTAATTCTTTCTCAGCAGAATGGAATTCTATGCAAAAGCCACCATGAGGCGTTCTTGATACATTACCATCTCCAGCAACCAATCCTATTAAATATAATAGTTTAGTTGTGAAGGATTTGGATAAGTTTATGACATGTCCATTATACTGCATAAGCTGCATTTTCTCTGGCAATACCTCTTCCAGTTCTAGATTTACATGGTTGCACATCGTTTCCAGAATATCTAGCTGTGGTGAACCTTTGCCTAATCTCCAAGAATGACATAATTGATTCTCATCAATTTGCAACTTCCTTGCAAAATCCCTTATAGTTCCACGTTCCCTAACCCTTTCGAGGATATGTTTTATAATGTCTTGGGCATTTAGCAGATGGGCGGTTTTATCCAAAAAATTTAGAATAGAAGTGTTAGAGTACTCTGGTTGGTTTGCTACTGATCTTGGAGTAGCGATAAATTCGCCCTCCTTCAAGCTCTTTGCTTCTTTCCATTTGACTTTCCCGTTCTTGATTACAGGTACTGGATTATTGGGTGTTACTGTAACTTCCTTTCCAGTTCTTGTCTTAATTTTCATAAGTTTTTTTGGTGCCCTGATTTTCCAGTATTGGGTTATTTTTAATGGTTTGATTTTAAGCTCCTTCTGGTCAAATGCTAGGATTTCCATTTCCTCTGGTTTTTTTGCTATAAAAATCCCATCTTTAATTTCTCTCTTACCTCTCCTTAGGTTGTCTTCAACCAGATTTCCTATTTTAATTAATTCGCCGTTCTTCAAAGTGATTAAAGAATCAGGGATTGTGCAAAGACCAACCCCAGTGACCCCTTTTCCTGAAACATACTTGCCCCTTGGCATGGACTTTGAAACAAGCTTCAGTATCTGTGTTTTTCCAATGGACGGATCACCAACAAGAAGCACATGGACATCACCCCTTATTCTTGTGCCATCAGGAAGGTACTGGGGCACACCGCCGAACAGTTGGTATGCAATTGCCTCCTTTACTTCCTCCATGCCGTACATTGAGGGTGCAACTGATGCAACAATCTTCTTGTAGATTTCCGGGTCAGAGGCCATCTGCCTTATCTTCCTCTCGTCCTCAGGCGTTATTCTCACCTCTTCCCACTCTATCTCAGTAGACTCAATATGATTTGCATCCAGGTAAATCTCCAGCTGTGTCTTTGCCTTTCCTCTCGTTATCCTTTTTATTTCCTTTATTGTCCCGCTTATCTTCAGTCTGTTGCCCGGGTCTGTTTTCCTCTGCATTTCTGGCGTGGTCAGGTCGTTCTTGAGATAAACATTAATCATCCCGGGTCTTTCTGCAGTGGCAACCTCGAATGGCTCCTCTATTGTGAGCCATCGCATGTCAAAGAGCCTCTGGTCAACCATGGTGAACCCGCTTTTCTGGCCGCACTCGCATACTGACGGCGTCTTTATTGTCCTGTCCTTCTGCTCGACATCAATCATGTTCTCGCATGCAGGGCACTGGAACTTGGCAAGGTATATCTGCGGTCTGACCTCGCTGGCCCTCCTCACAACACCTTCTATGCTAAGGAACCTTCCCATGTGCTCTGCCCTGAGGTTCCTTATCCTCACTGTACTTTCCTCTGGCAGGTTCTTGAACCTGGGCTCCAGACTGACCGAGCCTTCTGGCAGGTCCACTGCCTTTATTGCCATTCTTGCTGCATCAATTATCACTCCAGGATCGTTCAGCAGCTTGTCTGCAAGCATATGGTCGAACTTCTCAAGAAGGGAGAAGTCAATCTCAATTGATTTCCTTCCATGGGCTGCAGCGCTCATCATCTCCTTCTCATAGAACTGCTTAAAAAATTCTTCAAATCTCTCTGCTTCTGCCATTCCACCCCCTCGGGGTTGCTATTTCAGTCTCTTCAGCCTTTTGTCAAGCTTTGCAACAGCTCTCTCAACGTCCTTTATGCTCCGGCCGCCTGTACATATTATCTTACCAGAGCCGAAAAGCAGGAACGTGACCTTGGGATCATCCATTCTAAAGACCAGCCCTGGGAACTGTTCTGGTTCATATTCAGTGTTCTCCAATGTGAACGCAATATGATCAAGATTAAGTTCTCTGTCCAGCTTGGCGCTTGCAACAATGTTTTCCAGTTTTATCTTGTGGTCCCTTGGTACCTTTATCTTGAGCTTCCTTATCTTCGTGACTATCTTCCCTATCACCAGCTTTGCATCCTTCGGGCTCTTTGCTCCTGTGCAGACTATTTTTCCTGATGAGAAAATCAAGGCAGCTGCCTTCGGGTCCTTGAGCCGCATCACAACCCCTGGGAACTGCTCTGGCTCGTACTCTATGCCTTCCAGTCCGGCAACAATCTTCTCAAGCCTTACAGGAACACCAAGAGAAGCAGATGCAACAACGTTCTCTATCTTGATTCTGAATGCCATTTTACAACCTCCTGTTTGATTGTGATTTGGTAAATTTTTTGAGCGTGTATATTTTATAGTATTTAAACATATTTAAATAGTATTTAAAGGCAATTTCACGAAAGAGTGATAACAATGAAACTGGCAGCCCTTGTTTCCGGTGGAAAGGACAGCCTTGCCGCAGTCTGGAAGGCTGTGCAGAGCGGCCATGAGATAAAATATCTGGTCACAGTGATTGCCAGAAGGCCTGACAGCTACATGTACCATACAGTGAACATAGGCATGGTGCTCAAGCAGGCAGAAGTCATGGGAATCAGGCTCGTGAGCAAGCTCAGTTCGGGTGAAAAGGAGAAGGAAGTGAAGGATCTGGAGGACGCACTGAGCGGCCTGGGTGTGGAAGGCGTGGTATGCGGTGCAATTGCAAGCGAGTACCAGCGCTCGCGCGTAGCAAGCGTATGCGAAAAGCTCGGGCTCAAGCTGCTAGCGCCACTCTGGCACACAGACACGAAAAGATACCTGGAAGAACTAATCGAAAACAAGTTCGAGATAATTATTACTAGCGTGGCTGCTGAGGGACTTGATATTGAATGGCTGGGAAAAAAGCTTGGCAAAGAAACACTAGAGAAACTTCTTGAACTTAAAAAGAAGCATGCAATAAGCCTTGTAGGAGAGGGGGGCGAATATGATAGTGTTGTCCTTGACTGCCCGCTCTTCAAGAAGAGGATAGAAATCAGGGACGCTGAAAAAAGATGGCAAGGCAACTCCGGTGAATACATCATCCTTGATGTCAAGCTTGTAGGGAAAGATTAATCTTCAGGGTCATCATCCAGACTTACTTCTTCTTTTTCTGCAGTTCTTTCCACAATCGCTTTCATCCTTCGTGCTTGAGTATAAAGTCCAGCAGCCTTTTCTGCCAAATCCTTGTATCCCCTCTTCGTTAAATCTATTTGCATTCCTAGGCTGTTTCCTTCTAACGTAGCAAGATTGTCATAAGTAGCTTGTATTTCATCAGAGTCTCCATTATAATCACCGTTTTTCATACTCTCTACAACAGAAGAAAACTTTTCGATTTTGCTTTCATACACTTCCAATGTACTTTTGGCGTCCTTTTTTTCCTCAGATTCGAACATTTTATCACTACTAATATTTTGTTTTCCTAGTTTTTATCTTTCTCGCTTCTTTCCTATAGTCTAAAAATGTCTTCCTTCTTGTATTGACCTTAAGGGAATCTTCCAAAGCATTCAATGCCAGAAATGTTGTCTGCACATATACTTCTGCTTTCTCGTGTTCCAGCTCCTTACTGATATCCTCAAATTCTTTCTGGTATTTCAATATAGCCTTGTCCTCAGCTGTCCAAGCATATGTTCTCAGAAGGAAATGGCCCAAAAATGTACCTCCAACCCCTACTGCACCCCAGTAGGGCCACTCATCAGTTAGGGGCATTGAAAGCATTGCTGCTCCCATTCCCACAAGAATCTTTGCACCAGCACCCTTCAATTGCTCAACAAACCTCTCTCCTGAGGTCTTTGTCTGCCTTATGTATTCCAGTTCTGCTTCCTGTCTTTGTAAAATGTTATCATAACATTTTTCGTAATCCAATACCCTTCTCTTTAGCCTAGAACCAGCGCTCCTTACAGCTCTCCTGTACTGCCAGAGATACTCGTAGCGCTGAACGAATTTCTTCCTTTTCCTTGCTGAAAGGTTCTTATTTTTTTTCTTTTTTTCCAGGTATTCCAGTTTCTCCTCTATCCTGTTTATTTCCTCAAAGGCATCCTGAAGTTCCTTGTCTTTCATTTTCTTGAACTTTATCTTCTTTCCTTTCTTCTTCTTCAGCTTCTTCTCTGCATCCTTGTTATTTACACCCAGTCTCTCCCTGGCCAGATAGACCCTCATATAGAATTTGGAATGGTCTATGGCATTCCTGGGATGCTCTACGTATGTCCATTCTACTTTACCTGCCTTGTCTATTTCCCTGTCCCTCTTTCTCCATACCTCTTCAATCTCCACAACTCCCCCAAGATTAAAGATATCGTTTCCGCTATTCCTTGCTAATGCCAGCATAATTAAGATTTGGGTAGAAAAAGATTTAAGTGCAAATTCTAGACTATGTCTCTCCATTTCTCGTAATGGAACCTTTTCCCTATATGCTTTTCCTCTTTCTTCATGACCCTTCTTCTTTCCCTTATTTCCTTCCTTATGTTGTTGAAGCCTTCATATTCCTTGTCAAAGACCACAAGCTTTTTGAGCTTTTCCTTGTCCTGGATATTGCTCTGCAGTTCAGCAGACAGCTCGACCATGTGCTGCCATTTGTCATCAAGCCCGTGTCCAAGTTCTGGTTCGTTCACCTGTGCCCATTCGATCTCCGCAACCAAATATTCCTTGTCCGGAAACGTGTAATAATCATTCAGCAGGTTTTTTATCGCGGTCTCGATCTCATCACCCTCAGTTGACCTCTCCATT
>JBHIDR010000017.1:0-18274 GCA_046760225.1 Candidatus Aenigmatarchaeota archaeon | reverse complement strand
GCCCTGAACAGAAGGGAGCCTGTATCTCACACCTGTCTTTTTTGACACCAGTTGAGCAAGCAACGTTGCCTGGCCATGGGTCAGATTGACAACATATGACCCGCCCATGGAGTCCCTGTACTTCTTGGGAAGATTATAGCACGTTATGAACTCTATTTCATCTTTGGGCATCTCTATCTTGTCCAACAGATCATACACTTCCTGAGCTTCTTTAGATGTCACTTTTTTGACTTCTGGAGGCTTCTGCTATGGCTTCTTTTCTTCTTTCTCTTCATCATCAACCTCTATCACAAATTCATCTGGTGTGAGGTCCTCAAACCTGCCTTTGATTGTCTTATGATAGTTCATAAAGATCACCTATGTACCTTGAAGCCTGCTTTCTTCAGGGTCTTGATTAGTGCATTTTTCCTGTTGTTAGCAATGGAGCGTGCATTAAATTTTACGTATAATTCAGGCCTGTCATAGACATGATAATAGTCCAATACCCTTTTCTCGGGCTCTCTTCCTAGAAGCTTGTCAGTAAAACTCCTCTCCAAATAATGGTCTTTTGTCCCTTTCTTTATTTTTTCTGTCTCTTCAAGTGTGTAACGAAAATCAATGGTCAGAAAGTCAGCGCCTTGTACTGTTACATGACTAACAGGGGAAAATTCACTAAAACTGTAATCGGTGTCCCTTCTACAGCTATAAATGTTGAATGAAATATCATCAATCTTGGTAAAAAAATACCTTACAGGCTTTGTATCTTTGTAAATATTCTCGACTATCTCTAATATGGGCTCGAGCTTCTTTGATATAACCTTTCTTATATACTCTTCAGCGCTTCTCTTCAAATTGAAGTCTTGTCTCGTCTCTTTAACCTCTTTCTCACTAAATCCATAATAATTCTCTTCTTCACCATTAGAATCAAAAAGAACTGGTTCACCATCCTTTTCATAATATTTCTCTGTCTTGGGGACCTCAAGTGTCAGATACCCGAAGAATATGTTGCGGTTAGGCATTATTTCATTTATTTCGTATCCTGCCTCTATTATTTCAGGAAGAAATGGTGGTGTGTCCATTCTTTTTAGCTTTCTTTTTTTCCTCTTTTTTACTGGTTTTTTCTCTTCCTCATCAAAATCTATCTTTATTTCTTCTTCTGTGTGGTCTTCAATCCGCCCTTTTATTGTCTTTCCATATGGAGTGGTCATAATCATGCACCCTTCTTTCTTTTCTTCTTTCTGCTCTTCTTCCTTTTTTCTCTTTTATACTTTCCTCTATCTTTTTTGTGTCAGTTGCATCTGGTATTGGTCTCTTTATTATTTTGTTACGATTGTTGTTCATAATCATTTCCCCCTGCTGAAAAGGTTCTTGAATTTCCTCCAAGCAGCCTGGTACCATTTTTCTTCTGATTTGACTTCCAAGCCCCTGTCCATCTCAACTGTAAAGTCATCATCAGTATAGTCTGCGAACGGGTCATCATACTTTTCCTCTTCTTTCTTCTTCTTGGGCTTCTTTTTGCCGTTTGTCTCTATTCTCTTCTTGTCGTTGGTGTAATCAGTCCTCCTGCCGTTGTCTGCCCTTGACTCCTCAAGGACCTGGTAGATGGTCTTGATGTCATCGCCCCTTGAGCCATACTGCTGCTGGTATTCCTCAGCAATCTCTTCATGTGTCTTTTCAGGCGTAACATTCTCTTCCAGATATTCCTTAAATGAAGGAATACGTTTCTTTTCTGGCTCTTCCTTCTCCTCGTCCAAATCTATCACATAGGTATCTGGTGTGAGGTCTTCAAATTCTCCTTTGAGTATTCTGTCTCCCATATCATTTCACCGGTGTGTGCAGTATATCCTTAAAATCATCGATATGCTCGGGGTTTGTCCTGATGAAAAAGGAGAACTTGCCATTCTCGTACTTTATTTCCCCTTTGCTGTTGACGTCCTCTGTCTGGAATTTTATCTCAGCTTTCCTGACATTGAGATATTTGATTTCATTGTCTTTGTCTCTGCTGTAATCTGATTCGCTACTATCCATGTAATTGTAGCCACTATAGCTATAAACTGGTCCTTTCTTCGTTTTCATTTGGTCATCCTTTATTTCAGTGAATATCTTGTAGTAAACACTATCCTTGTCCTTTTCTGTATGGATTTCACCTTCAATTGCATATTTTTCCATGAGCGCCTCAAGAACATCCACGTATTTGTTGGCTGATATGTTCTTACAATTTCCTTTAGCTGATATCTTGATTGTTCCGTAATTGTCAACAGAGATGTTTGTGGCAACTATATCCCCGCATGGGATGTAAAGGCCTTCAAGATTTTCCTCCAGCCTGCCCTTGTTCCCAATGATCTTGTTCCTCTTCTCTATCACATCCGGTATCTTGTCCTCTGGTATGTTGTCCTTGATAAGCTTGAGCACTGACTTGTAGTTCTTGTCCTTGTGCAGCTTTTCCTCGAGCTTTGTTCCTTTCTCATATATATCATGGATATTCTTTACCATATCTTCGTATGTTGTCTTGTCGAACCTAAAAAGCCACTTGTAGAGCTGAGTAATGTTCTCGTCCTTGTTCGGCTCTGATATGGAGCCCCTGAAAGAGACTTTCTTGTCACCATGCTTTTCCTCAAACTTTACATCAATCTCTGCATCATCATACTGGACAACTATGCCTTCTATCTTTCCTTTGTCTACAACTTGAACATATTCCTTGACCTTCTTTGTGCCCCAGAATCTTCCTGGAACTTCCTTTTCCCTTTGCTCTGTCTTTTTTCCATACCTCAAGGAAACAGTGGCCTTTTTGTTCTTCTTTGCCTGTTTCAGGAAAATCCTCATGAAAGTATCAATTCCTCGGGGTATGGTTCTTGTCTGCACCACTAGATTTGAAAGATTTATTGCATTTGTGGATGGGTTGTAATCAAGGCCTATACGGGTATCAATGATCGGTGCCTTTGCCAGCATTCTGTAATCATCACCCCTACTTACATGCTCGTCAATAGAAGCCTCAAGAAGCTCAATCTCCCTGTAGTCCTTCATAATGCCCTTCCATTCGTCCCTCTTCAGTATTTCTTCTGCTTTAGCCTTTGTTATTCTAGGGAAGTCCTCAGGATACCTGCCAAGCATTGTCTCTGTCTGTTCAAGAGCATCAAGGACCTTTTCAATGTTACTTATGTATTGCCCCAGGTCACCCTGTGCTGGTGCAGAATAGCTGCTCTTGGGCTTTGGCTTGCCGACAATTGCTTTTACATCTACTTCTTCCACATCAGGGTCTGCATAGTCTGGTATGGGTCTCCTCACTGTTCTTCCATAGGTTGTATTTTCTTTTGTCATAAAATCACTTCTTCTCCTTGTAAAAGTTGTCTAGCATCTTACAAGCTCTACAATACGACGTCCCCCGAGGATTATGAGGCTCATGACCGCAATCATGGTTGGATTTCTTCATTCTGCTTATTTCCTTAAACATAATTGTGTACTCATTCAAGAAAGCTGTAACATCCTTGCCCTCCTTTACAAACGGCGCAAGGGTCTTTGGATTTCTTAATTTGGAGCTGATTTTCTTGAATTTATTATATTCTTTGTAATCATACTCTGGATCGCTTCTCCTTTTCCATTCAAATTCCAAGTGATAATCTTCATCAAGAGAATCCAGCAAAGCCAGATATACTCCTGCTGTCCCTTCAGTCATCCATTTTGCAAGTATATATGGAGTTATGTAAAATTTGAGGTTATCACTTGTATAATGAAAAAGTTCTTCATTAACATCTGTTACATTCTTTTTTCTAAATTCTGAAGCTATGATGCCCATTTGGGTAAGAGCAACATCAGTAAGGTTGAATTCGCTTGGAATAGTTCTCAAGCTTTCATAAACAATTGCCTCGTCCTCTTTTCCTACAATTTTAAGGGTTTGGATGAAAGTATCTTTATTCACTGCACCTATATCTATGCCTCTACATGAAAATTTAATAAAGTCAATTAAGGCAGCCATGATTTCAGGGTCACGTGCATTGAAGTGCCTGAAGTAATCTACCCATGCTTTATAATACTTCTCATTCCTTGGGACCAAGTTAGAAGGTATTGGCTGAGGTTTCCTCTTTAGTTTCTTTACTTTTCTTTTCTTAGATTGCTTCCTTATACTCTCCTCTACTTCTTTCATGTCGGTTGCGTCTGGTATAGGTTTTCTTACTGTTCTTTCTCTCATTCAATCACCCATATTTTATCAGTATGCTCTCGAGCCTCTTTCCGAGCGTGCTGATGTTCTCGATGTAATGGCTGACATTGTTGTGCCTTTTTGCGAATTTCTTTACTTCTCCTCCGAAATCTGAGCTTCCGCCGATTTCAATATAAATGAATGCATTGTCCTTGTTCTTGGAATACTGCTTCATCTTCTGGAGCACTGAATCGCCTCCATCAAGCTGACCGTCAGTTATGATTATGTAAGCTGTCTTGCCCTTTTCCTTCTCCTTCTCTGCCCTGTCAAAGACAGTTGCATCAAGGTATGTCCCGCCTTCCTCAGGTGTGTGGAGCATTTGCTTGAACGGGTTGTCAGCTGTCTTGTATGATTCTGCAAGGTCATGGAAACCGCTCCATCTTGTGCTATTGGAGAACGGAGCAGCAGCTCCATGCACCTTCTGTTTCATTTTGCTGGCTGCATTAACAAGTGCCTCGGTCACACCATAGATAACTTTGTTCAGCTCGTCATATGGCAAGCCTGAGCCAGCATAATTTCCTGAACCATGACCCCAGCCGATTCCTGTGAACATGCTTCCTGAGCAGTCAGGGATGAATATAATGTTTTTAGGCACCTCTATTCCTGTTGAGACTGTCCTGGTTGTGATGAGCTGTGTTTCCTTGACTTCGTATTCATTAAGGGTCCATATGCCCTTTCCTCGCTCAATCAAGACAGGGTGCTTGGGACCAACAGTCCTCTGGTGCCTCTCTATTTTATTCATATACCTTAATCTCTGCTCATCTGTAATCTTTGAAGATCTTTTTAGCACCCATTCCTGTTCCACACCTGCATCAACGACCTCGTCCTTGTAAGAGGGGTTCTTTACATCAATCTTGTAGCGGTTCTTCTTGTAGTACTCGTCCATTGCTATCATGTCAAGGCCATGTCTTGGGCTGTCGCCGCCTCTTCCCCTGCCTCTACCAGTACCAGGCTGATATGGATTTTCATCGCCCATCTCGTTCATCACGTCCTGAAGCAGCTGCTCTGCTTCGCCTTGGTCCAGTTCTTCGAGCAGGTTCTCGAGTGCTGAGGAAACAGATCCAGAACCTATTTCTCCTTCTCCCCTTGCACTTGACATCTGGGCTGAGAGGATGTCTGCAAAGGGCTTTATGAATCCCTTGAGGGACTCGTACCTGCTCTTGTCGTCTGATATCAGGGTTGTTATGCACTTGAGGACATAGTCCCTGTCCTTGACATATGCCTTGTCCATCATGTTGTCATACATGTCGTCAACTGCAGCGCAGTATTTCTTCACATCAAATTCAGAACCATCAACATTCAGAACATCAATAACGTCCTTCTTCTGTATTCTTGCCATGTTCTTGAAGGCGTCCTTTACCCTTTTCCTGACACCGTCCTTGCGTATACCCTTTCTCCTTGCCTCAGGTGACTTGAGCATGGCATCATAGAACATCTTGAAAAGATTGCCCCTCAGTGTGTCTGTGTCTGCGAACAGCATGCTGTACATGATCCTGCTCATGGCCCATGATGCAGTAGCATCACCCCTTGTCTTGCTAAGGGGCTGGTCAGACCTATGAAGTTCAATAACATCCCATACTGGTATTGTGCCGTCAGGAAGGTCGTCAACCTTGGTTCCGTCAAGCGCAACACCATAGTTCTTGATCTCGTCCCTCAGTGTATCTCCCAGGCTGTCATATTTCCATTCCTTGAAAAAGGCAGTATCATCACCAAAATCCCAGACCATGTTCCTGCAACCAGAGACCTTCAGAACAGTTGTTGCCCTGCTCTCATTCGGGCAGATCTCCCTTATTGCTTCATAGAGCGCCTTGTCAATCTTCTTCTCGTCCTCCCTGCCGAAAGGTATGTCCTTGTGGTTTATTTCATGGAAAAACAGGTATGTGGGCACCATGAGCATGAGGTTCTCCTTGTAGTGCTCCTTGTCTATCTTGCGGCCCTTCAGGCTGTAAAGTCTTTCAATCTCGCCTGTTCCCATCAGCTTCTTGTTGTTATAGAGGTTCACAACATCCTTGAAGGCCTTGTCAAGTGCCTTGGGATTGAAAACCCAGGCATTTATCAGGTTCTTCTCGTCTGTTGGCTTCTTCTTGCCTATGGAGAACATCCAGTACATGCCTGGAAAAGGCTTCTTCCACTTCCTGTTCACTTCGATGTTCTTGAACAGAGGCATCTCTCTTTCAATTGTGCCCCTGAATATCTTTTCTGCTTCATTTATACCTCTGTCTATGTTAGCCATAATCATGCACCACTTTTATTTGTCTTTCTCTTGGTGAGAAAGAAAGCGTAAATTGAGCTGTACGGCCTGCTCTCAAGTCTCTTTGCTGTCTCTTTTGCGTCCTCAATACTGTAGTCCCAATGACGTGTAGTTTTCTCTATTACATCTTCCCAGTCAAAAAACCTACCGCTATATTCGTCCTTAAGATTTGTAACGTAATTAAAGTTCTCAACAAGCCTGAGAACGTTTCCTTCATCATGACCCTTTCTGAGCCTTCTCCTTTTTCTTATCTTTACTGGCTTTTTGTCTTTTTTCTCCTTCTTATCCACATCTATTACAAACTCATCCGGTGTGAGGTCTTCAATGTTTGTTTTTATTGTTTTGTTATAGTTCATCATCATGCACCTTCTCACCTGAACAGCCTCAGGAGCCTGTGCTCGAAGTAGTCTGGGAAGAAGATTGCCTGCTCCTTCTGCTTCTTGTCATAGACGTCCTTTATGGCGTCCTCTATTGGCAGGACGTTCTTGTGGGTTGCGCCGTACTTGGGGTCCTTCTTTTTCGCGTCAAAGTAGCCGTCTGCCTTGCTTGCTATTGCCTTGTTGACATCATCCTTGTAATATATCCCCACAAAACCTGCCAGGGTTGTCAGGTCTCCTATTATGTTTGCGAGCATGATGTTTCTCATTGGCTTGCTGTCGTCCTTCAGTCCTGTGAGCTTCTTTACCTGTTCCTTCAAGGAGTATATCAGAGCAGAGGAATAATCACCTGCTGCCACAACTTCCTCGTCCTTGGTGTTCCTTATGCCCTTTCTTCCCATTTTCACTGCACCATGCACTGCCTGGCTGAGGGCGAAGTTCTTTATCCCCCTGTTCGGGTCATTGAAATCAAAGGTGCCAACTTTGACTCCAAAGGTCTTTTTGTAGGCTTCCTCGAGCTCCAGGTATTGCTTGATTGTCTTGTTTACCAGGTCTGAGGGGTCCGGGTACTCTATGCCTTCCTCCCTTTTCTGCTTGCTGGTTGTAAGCAGGACAGCAGAATATGCAACATCAGCTATTGTGATTGCCCTCTTTTCCTCCTTACTAAGGATATCCATGTATTTCTCGAAAGGATCGCTGTTGGAGAAGGACGTCTTGAGCTCCCTGATTGTCTTTATTGCATCAGCCATCTTCTTTACCTTTACAATGTCCCTGGGCACAAGGGGCTCCCTCATGGAATTTACAACTTCGTATATCTTCTTTACCTCATCGCTGTCTTCCCTGACAGCGAAATTGAATTCGAACTTTATGCCGTACTCGTTCTCAAGCATGTTGCTCCATGCTTCCAGCTCGTCCTGCTCCTCCTGGGCTGTAGCGCTGTAGCCCTGTGACATAGCCGCTCCCAGCATGTCAGCGAACTCAAGTGCGCTGTATATCTGGTCCTTGCTTGTCCTCTCGGAATCGGTTATCCATGCATACAGGCTGACCCAGTCATCTTCTATTCCATCGAAGAGTGACTTGTCAATACCAAGATATTCTGATGTCCTTTTCTTGAACAGGTCAATGAATTTCTCATGGCCGCCTTCAACAGGGTCTGTTCTCCACAGTGATGAGCCTGCGCTCTGCGCAATGCTCTCGAAATCATACATCTGGAACCTCTGCTTTATGGCATCATCAGGGTCTATTGCCCTGCTGTACCTTGAGTTCGGGGGGTTGGCTGCACCCACTACCTGCATTTTCTTCTTTCTTCCATCGTACTCGAGCTTTCCTTGCTTTAACTCAGGTATGGGTATTCCTAATCTGCCCCTTTCAGAACCTGCCACGACCAGCCCATCAACAATTTTTATGATATCATTGGTATCTCCTCTTGTTAGCTCATCAATGAAAATCCCGATATACTGGTCAAGAGACTCCCTCAGAATCTTCAATTTAGACATACCGTCCTCCTGTACGCCCCGGGTAAACGGGTCAAGAACACTGCTTCCTGTCAGTCCTGACTCAAGTGTCAGGGAATATATGTTTTCCGGCCTGGCTATTGTGGCATAAAAGCATTCTGTAACATGGGTCTTTCCTGTGCCTGATTCGCCCAGCCACAGGAGGGGTATGTCCCTCATCTGGTGAGCAAGCACCAGGTCAAGTGCATTGATCTCAACTGAATCAGGTATCGGGACCTTTGGCCTTCCCTTTAATATCTCCACTTCCACTTTCTTGTCCCTCTTCTTCCACCTTGCCCTGAAAAGCGGAGTGGGCAGGCTCTTCTGGTCCATAACATTGTAAGTAGCACCGACATATGAAAGAAGCATTGCCGCGTGCATCTTGCTGTCAATTTCCTTGTCTGACATGCCCTTGTCTTTTAATGACCTGTAAACTTTCTCTAAAACGTGCTCTTTATTCTTCTTAGTGCCTTTTTCTACCATCAGCTAACCACCTTATCCTATAATAAATTACTACTTACCAGTATATAAATGTTGATATTTAACTCTTTTAACCGGGTAAAGCGTAAAATATCATTTCAAGCTCTTTTGCAAGTTTTTTATTAAATGGCATCAATTCTTTATTAATGCCCGCGTAGCTCAGGGGAAGAGCGTCCGATGGGTTAAACCCAGGCGAAGCTGTTAACCGGGAGGTCACATGGTGTTGGCAATGATCAATAGCAGGCCAAAGGTTCAAAACTCAGGTGAGATTCCTGTCGCGGGCGCCAAAATTTAATTATCCCTTTATGGTTACCTTTAAATGTTTTTACTTCTAAGTAATAATTATGAGTGAGGGAGAAGGTGCCAAGTTACAGATTCGGAACGGCTATCTCATGTCCGGAAAAATTGGTCTATACCATAGAAGTAGAAACATGCGCAAGCCAGATATACTGATATCTGTCCCCAGTAATCTAGATAAAAGAGTAGTAAAGCGACCATTCACGGATGATAGCTACGACATCTTATTCGACAAGGTACTTATGGATACTGGCGGTGCAGTCACGCTTCTACCCCCAGAATTTCGCACCGCGCTGGGACTTGAAGAAGGAAAGCTACAAGGTTATGGGTCTGGTCTTGGGGGAAGGTTTTACCATTGTACCTATGACGCTGAATTGAGAGTAAGGATAGAAGGAGAAAACGGCAAAGCTGCGTGCGCCTCTATTCCATATATAAACACATTTGAGTTTGCTGTTGATATTGATGGGGGTATTGGATTTTTACCTCGATTAGCAGAGGAATTTGAAGATAGGTTTGCTACGTCACTTTATTATTCGAGTGATATCAGGCGTTATTGTAGTGATTTGGAAAAAGGTGTCACAATGGACCTTCTCAAAATCTTTGACACTAAAGGGCTCAACAATGAGCAATGCCAATTCATCAGAAAATATCAAAGACGCTTTGAAAGTGTAAAACGAGGTACTTTAGTAATCGACCTTCTTCCACATATGATACTGGGTTGGGATGTCTTATCTCAATTCAAAGTTGTCCTGGATGAGGACTATATCGAGTTAGTTGAAAGACGAAAGAATAAAGGAAAGAAATAAATAATCTAAAAAACTACTTAATAATAGTGATTATATGGAAAGAATAGATTGGGGCACTCACGTTTGTGAATATTATGACCCTAAAGAATTTGCTAGTAGGATAAGAAACGAAGGGCCTTATGTTAAGGGGGAAGACATTAAGATTATTGACTTCTTTAACGAGTATGCTATACGCTATCCCAAGGGTAAAAAACCTAGGTTCTATAAGCGGCGTGTTAAGGGTTCGCGTTCCTGGAGAGACCTCGTAAACGAAGTAGGTATTAGAAATCTTGTCCAATTATAAATCCTTTCAGAGGTTAGAAAATCCTGTCCCGGGCGCCATTCCCACGAAACAGCAACTTTTATATACTACCTGATTGTAATTACTATTAGGTGAAACCAATGCGTGGTGAACGAGAAAACTTGGAAAAGGGCGTTTGAAGACCTGTCTAGTTTCACTGCTAAGCTTGATTCTAAAGGAAGGATAATTGTTCCAAAGGAAGTCAGGAAGATCAAGAAAATAAGCCCTAGTTCTAAGGTCAGGGTTGCCCTGGAGGTGTTGAAATGAGGCGCAAGTTACAGGCATGTCCAGTTGAAAGGCTGAGGGGCATGAGGGACGTCCTTGAGATACAGGATGCCATAATAGCTGCTGCCAAATCAAGCCTGGAAAGACAGGGCTTTCTCGAGATAAGGCCGCCCATAATAGCATCTGCAACTGATCCCGGCCTGAGAGGAGCCAAGCAGTTCGAGGTTGACTTTTATGGCAAAAGGTGGAAAGTGACCAGCAGCATGATTCTGCAAAAGATGCTGGCTGCCAGTGCGCTTGGAAAGGTATTTTCCATATCTCCGTGCCTCAGAAAGGAGCCTTTATCAGCAAGAAAAACAGGACGCCACTTGTGTGAGTTCTGGCAAATAGATGTTGAGTTGAGCGGGGCCAGCAGGGACAGGGCCATGGAAGTAGCAGAAACTATTTTAAGGGACATAATGAGAGAAATCATGCCTGTTGTCAAGAAAAAGCTGGGAAAGGAGCTAAAGGTCCCGAAACTTCCTTTCAAGAGGCTGCCATACAAAGAAGCATTAAAACTAGCAGAAAAGCTTGGCTTTTCCATAGAAGAAGGAAAGGAGATTCCATGGGAAGCTGAAAAAGCAATATCAATGCAGTTTGATGAACCGTTCTTCATAGTGGACTACCCAACTGGCTCACGAGGATTTTACGACAAAATATACCCAAAACAAAGGGAAAAGCTCCTCGCCTTTGACATGATATATCCAAAGGGTTTTGGCGAGGCAGTGTCTGGAAGTCAGAGGGAAGACATACCAGAACTAATAACAAAGAAGCTGAAGCAGGTTGGTGAAAAGCCCAGAATATACAGTTGGTATCTGGACTTGCTGAAAAAAAGCAGGATCAAGCCAACAGCAGGTTTTGGTTTCGGCCTGGAAAGGCTTACCAGATTTGTCTGCGGACTTGAAAGAGTGGAACAGGCAGCACCGTTTCCAAAGCTTCCAGGAGAGGTGAGTGTATGATTGGCAAAGCCCGGATAGCTCAATGGAAGAGCGCTTGGCTGTTAACCAAGAGGGTGCTGGTTCGAGTCCAGCTCCGGGCGCCAACATTTAAAACAGAGAAAAGACAAATAGGGGTTGATTAAGATGTTCGTGCCAATAAGCGATGTCCCGAAGTACAGGGGCAAAGAAGTGTCCTTGCGCGGATGGGTATACAGGAAGAGGGAGCAGAAGGAGATAGTGTTCATTATACTCAGGGACAGCTCTGGAATAATACAGCTAGCATGCAAGGGGATTCCTGAGGCTGAGAAAGCAACAATAGAATCATCTGTGACTGTCAGGGGCAGTGTAAAGGAGGACAAGCGCGCACCAGGCGGCTATGAAATACAGGCAAAGGAGCTTGGAATAATAGGCCTTGCTGAAAGATTTCCAATAGGAAGGGACCTCTCTGAGGAATTCCTGCGCGATGTGCGGCATCTCTGGATTCGCAGCAGAAAGCTCACTGAGATCATGAAGGTGCGCAGCGAGGTCTTCAGGGCAATTCATGATTTTTGCAGGTCGCGCAGATGCCATGAGGTGCAATCACCAATATTCACAAAATCTGCCTGTGAAACAGGCGCAGAGCTCTTTGAAGTCAAGAAGTATGGTGACAAGAAGGGTGTTTACCTCTCCCTGAGCTGGCAGCTCTATGCTGAGGCCATGATACAGGCACTTGAGCGCATATACACGATTACTCCGGCATTCAGGGCTGAGAAGAGCAGGACAGTTAGGCATCTGTCTGAGTACTGGACTGCTGAGGTCGAGCTTGCCTGGGTAGGTTATGAGGAGATAATCAAGTTCCAGGAAGACATGATACTGCACATTGTAAAGCATGTACTGAAGCACTGCAAGAAGGAGCTGAAAGAGCTTGGCAGAGACACAACTGACCTCGAACAGCTCACAGCGCCTTTCAAGAGGATAATGTATGCAGATGCCATAAAAAAGCTCGGGCTCAAATGGGGGCATGACCTCACTGACAAAGAGGAGAGGGAGCTAATGGAAAAAATAGGTGCAAAGGCTCCTGTGTTTCTTGAGAGGTTCCCGCGTGAGATGAAGGCTTTCTATATGGAGCCTGATCCCAAGGATCCCAAGGTTGTTCTTGGCGCAGACCTGCTCGTGCCAAGGGTTGGTGAAATAATCGGCGGCTCAGAGAGGATTTATGACAAGGAGAAACTGCTAGAATCCCTCAAGCTCTTCAAGCTGCCCAAGAAGGATTATGAATGGTATATTGACCTCCGCCGCTATGGAACAGTTCCGCACAGCGGGTTCGGTCTTGGAATAGAGAGGTTAGTGATGTGGCTCACAGGAGCGCCCCATATCTTTGACACAATAGCGTTCCCAAGAACCCTGGACAGGGTCACACCTTAGACCCTGTATCCTTCTGGATTATCCCTTATAGAACTGATTATGTCCTTCCTCAAATCCTTTGGGTTCAATGATGGGTTCCAGCAACCAAAGCAATAGCCATCACCTACTATTTCGCTCATCCCCTCAAAGCTGAGATAGTATAGACCGTCCGCGCCTATCTCCTCCTTTATCTCTTCAATCACGTTCACGAGCTCTTCCTTTGTCAGGCCCATGTTATCAAAATCACGGAACCCCTTGTAGATATCATAACCCAGCCTCCTTGCCGCCCGCGCTGCAGCGAACTCTCCTCGCGTCCTCATGTCTATTCCAAGATAACAGGGCGATACCTGCGGCGGGCATCCCATGAGCACATGGACCTCGTTTGCCCCGCCTTCATCTCGCGTCCTTTTGACTAGTTTTCTCATGGTGGTCCCGCGCACCAGGCTGTCATCCGCCACCGCGACGTCCATTCCTTCAAGAACCTCCCTGATGGGATCCAATTTATTCAGCACCTCTTCATCACGCGCCTCCTGTTCCTGCAATATGAAAGTACGTATATCGCTTATTCCTCTGTTCTTGCTATAACCTTCTTCGTAAAGTACGCCTGTTGCATGGGAATAACCGATGGCCACGGACCTCCCGGATTCCGGAATAGGGACGACCATATGGACATTGAGAGGATGTTCCTTTCCGAGCCTTCTTCCCATCTCATTCCTTATTCTTGCCACGTTCCTCCCGCGAAAAGTGGTGTTCCTGTCCGCGAAGTATACGAATTCAAAGGCGCAAAAAGCAGGTTTCTCTACCTTTATTTCTACATCCTCGACTTCCACCCTTTCAGTGTCATGATCCATATCAATGATGTAGAAATGCCCCTGCTTCATTTCGAATATATCCTCCCTCTTACAGCCTATGGTCTTGAGCGCGGCGTCCTCCGAGGCCACCGCGTATCCCCCGTCAACCTCTCCTATGAAGCCCGGTTTTATCCCCCACGGGTCCCTTCCTGCGAACATGGTCTTGTTGCGATTCCTATCGACCGTGTAACCAACAAAAGAAAAACTTCCCTTGAGTTGCGGGATAACTTTCCGGGCAACCTTGGTAAGCTTTTCCTTGGATATTGTTCCATCATAATCTTTTGCAAGCTCATCTGCAAATGGCCAGGCAAAATACTTTATGTCGCATTGGTAATGATAATCTCTCCTTTCTTCCGTATTGAATATGTCCCCATTATGAGCGATCGACATCATGCTCTTTACTTCCAACTCATCCTCATAGACATAGTCGCAACGCTCGGCCACAAACCCGCCGCCCTTTATCGGGAAAATGTGCAATGACATCGGCTGGGAATTCCTTTTCAGAAAATACTTTTTGTTCGAGCCACGCGTGGAATATCTCTGGTGTCCTATCCCTATGTCCCCCTTCAGGCCTTCGAGGTCTTCATCACCCGGCGTTCTCATCCCTTTTCTTATGTAGAGGTTTCCCTTCTCATCATAGGTCTCTATACCGAAAGAAGTGTGTCCCCTGGTCCATTCTTTCTTCATAATCTTGGCCAGTTTTACTACAACGCTCTTTCCGGGAGTATACACACCAGCAATCCCGCACATGCCTACAATAATTACATTGAAAGAATATATGTTTGTGCCAAGCTGTTGCTGATTTAAAGTTTTATACTAAAATATCTATATGCACAAACCAGCACTGCTATTCTCAGGCCTACCCAGGTCAGGCAAAACCACTGTAGCCAAAAGGGTTGCAGAAGCCACCGGACTGAAATATATCTCTCCAGGTGAACTGGTAAAGGATTTTGCAGGTGATAAGAAGATAGAATTTCACAAATACTTTTCAGTGATTCCAGATGATATCCTTAATGAAATCATCGATACTGTGGTGGAAATAGTCCAGGAGGGTGACGTTATTTTTGACGGCCGCTGCGAACCTGTCATATGCAAGCAGGCTGGCCTGCGCCTTAAAAAAGAATTCTTTCCGGTTTACATAACAGCGAAATTAGGGGTGCGTGCGCAACGGGAGGCAAACCTGGAAGGAATTACAGTGGAAAAGGCTGAAAGAGACCTCCAGGAGCGAGAAAACGCGGAAGCCAGTTTCTGCTGCAAAAAATTCGGCGGCGACTACAGGGACCGCGAATTATACATTGGCATGATTGATACGGGAAAACTCACCCCTGATGAGACCTACAGTGCGGTGATCAACCTCCTATTAGATGGGGGCTATTTTGAGCGATAGTGTTTAAAAGACCCGGGAACTTATTCTATATTGGGCCTCTAGCTCAGCTTGGATTAGAGCGGCTGGCTTCGGACCAGCAGGTCGGGGGTTCGAATCCCTCGAGGCCCACCAACCCTGAGGTGTCGGAGAACTCGTTTCGGGTTATCTTGAACCTGAGGGCAGGTTCCATCCGGGCCCACCATACCCGAGGTAAAGGAGAACCTGAGCTTAGTCTAAGAAACAGCTCTCATTCTTTTCCTGGCTTCCTCTTCCCTCGCAAGATAATTAAAAATACTTCTATCTCTTTCTCTTAACTTTTTCGCGGTTTCTATCACGAATTTTCTAACCATGCTCTTTCACCGAATGCTCCTTTATCCACTCCCGTATTTCCTTGAAATTCATCTTTTGTTCAGCTATGTCGTACAGGACTTTAATCTCGTTTATCTCTATACTAAAATTATAGCCGTTGAGCTTTAAAAACGTCTCCAAGGCACTTAGGGCTGTTCGCTTATTTCCCTCAAGAAAAATATGGCCTTCTATAAGTCCTGTAAGGAGTTTAGCAGCAGCATCCCAAATGTTCTTCATTCCTCGTATTCTTTCAACCAAGAAATTAAGGTCTTTTTCCTTAAGAAGCCCAAATGTGTCCGTCTCCACGGCACTTTCGGATACCACATCTTTGTTTATCTGTATTATTTCTTCTTCTGTCAGGTATGTTATTTCCATATCCATAATTTGTTTATGTCTAACATAAAGTTAACTTCGGTCCATAAGGAAGAGGAGGTGACCACAAAACTAAGAAATGTAGTCACCCGGATGAGGAGCCAGTCGAATCCAAGATAAACTTCATTTGCATGGGGTAAGGATTGAGTGAAAAATAATAAAGGTTTAAATATCAAATTGCACAATTCTCTAGCATGAATAAAAGAAGAAAGTGTAAGAGAAGCGCTCCTCAAGGAAAAGGAAGACCCAATTATAAAAATGAAGAGTTCTTTCCAGATATGAAATATTTCGAGAAGAGGTTTAGAAATACCTCATTTGGCTATGGTGTCTTTGAATATACCAAGGAATGAGAAGCATAATTAATTATCGCTTTCTGTCGGCGTTAATGATATCTGTAAGCAACGCTAATTATACAAAAAGCCGTGGTTCCGCCAGGCACCACCACGGTCCAAAACCATTACAGGTTCTCTAGAGCCTGAGGGGCGGTTCCCTCCGGGCCCACCATCATTTTTCAAATACAAGAACGAGTCTTCTGTCCTTGTCCTGGTAATTGCCATAGAACATGATTATCTTTGCATGGCCGGCTTCGTAATCTTCTTTGGCCGCTCTTGTGAAGCTTATGGCATCCTTGTACCAGTTCTGGTTCTGTGCACCTACTTTCTCTGATTTATAATGCGCCTCGGTTTTCTCTAGCAGCTTGGGCAAACCTTCCTTGAGTGGGAAGTAGGCGAAGAGCGCAGGAAATTCCCTAATTGCCTCTCGCAACTCAATGTTCTGAAAAACATATGTTCCATCTTCGCTGTAGTTGGGATGCGGAATAAGCCATTCTGAAGAAGCGCTCATCTATAAATTAAAGGGGAAAATCTTTAAATAGAGAATTATTTCTTTCGCTTTTTCTTCTTGAAATCCAGATGGCCTTTGCTTGCTGTGGCACCGAACTGGCCGCTGTACTTTGACTTGTAGGGCTTGGTGCACGGGCTCTTTAGCCTGCATATCTCAACCTCGCCCATCTTCATGTCAGGATAAATCGTGTTGGGTCCATCAGGGACCACGAACTGTTCAAGTGTTATTGTTCCCTCGAATCCGGGGTCAACATATCCTGCATTGGAGTGCGTCCTGACCCTTTCAGGAGAAGTGAATATCTCCCTGAGCAGTGCAACATGTTTTTTGCCTATTCTGAGTATTTCATTGGACGAACCAAGGAAGAATTTCTTGTAAGGTATTTCATAACCGCCTGTTATATTGATGTCAAGGTATTTTCCTGACAAGTCCTCCTTTGGGTCTATAATCTTGTCATTAAACCTCTTTATGTTTGGATTAAGCGTGAGATGAATGGAATGCCTGTCTATGTTGATGCTCGGTAATTTTATCTTGGGATTGAACATGGCCAGCTTATAGCACTCTATTTCCTTGTTCGTGATTGCCTCGAATATCCCGTTGTTGCCCAGTATTCCCTTGCCTCTTTCATCATACACAATTGCCTGGCATATCCTGTCCCTTGGCCTCAAGACCACTGGCGTGTCACAGGATACTATCATGAGGGGGATATGGCCCTTGTAGCCTGAGAAACCTTTCAGCTCATCATCAACATGCTCCACCCTTACACCATATCTTGCCCAGCTGCTCCTTGTGTCAACATCAACACCCAGGCCCTTTGGCAATGTAATCTTCTCTATGCTCTCTGCAAGGTACATGCGACCTGGCCTCAGTACCCAGACATCCTCATTGTCCCTTTTCATTGTTGGCTCCTTTTCCAGTCCTGTCCTGAACTTTGTCCATGGTACATCAGAGTCAATTGACTCTATCTCCTTAAGGTAGTTCAGCCACCCATCCGAAGTAGTTATGTCATGCTCCAGGTGCTTTTGCTTGTACAGCCTGCCTATGTGCAGGTCCTGGGAAGACGGGCCCACCCGCTTCAGCCTGGGACTGAACCTGAGCTTCCTGTTCTTCCTGAAGTCAGTATCAGAATAAATAGCCATAGAGAGAATTTGTCACTAAACTTTAAATCCTTTCAGAATGCAGGTTCTTGGACCTGAGTAGGCTGCTGAATCTGGTTGCTCTTTCCGCTGTCTATCATGACATTGTAGAGCGTCCTTGTGGGGAATGGTATCTCTATGCCTGCTTTCTCAAGTGCATCGTTGATGCTGGTGTTTATCCTGTGTATTGTGTCCAGCTTCTTTCCCAATGAATCAACCCAGAGCATGAGCTCAAAATCAAGGGAGAAGTCGCCGAACTTCATGAACCTTGCAGCTGGCTGTGGATCTCCCACAACAGCAGGATCCTCCTTTGTTACATCCTCGAGTAGCTGCTTGACTTGGTTTATGTTGCTTCCATAGGCAACACTTATTGGCAGCTTGACCCTTATTATTGAATCTGGTGCAGAGAGGTTTGTTATTATTGATTTGGCAAGCTCTGCATTGGGTATTGTTACAATCGTGTTGTCAAATGTCTTGATTTTGGCAGATCGCGTGCCTACTTCAAGCACTGTGCCTGTATGGCCTGAACCCAGGGTTATCACATCACCTGTCTTGAAAGGCCTGTCGAATATCAGGTAAATTCCTGAGAAAAAGTTGGAAAGTGTTTCCTGGAGCGCC
>JBHIDR010000016.1:0-18793 GCA_046760225.1 Candidatus Aenigmatarchaeota archaeon | reverse complement strand
TGCCTGGTGTGCAGGTATATGGCGGCACATCTATGTTGAGCGTGATGACCAAAGATGGCATTCATGTTGGCGAAACCGGTTCCCTTTCCATGTTGGCTGTATCTTCTCCTAAAATAGTTTTTGGGGTGGGTGGAGCTGATGTAGATGAGATACCTTCGGCCAGAGAGGCTGGAAGGGCTGCCATCCGGACAGCTATTAAAAACGCTGGAAAAGAAGGAGAAATACCAAAGCTCGTCCTGATGACAGGAAGCGTGGGAAATGAAGAGGAGTTGCTGCTGGGCATCGAGGACGTGGTAGGAAAGGAGGTTCCAATAATCGGGGGCAGTGCTGGTGATAATGACCTGAGCGGAGCATGGAGACAGTTTGCCAATGACAAGACCTATAGCAATGGCATTGCCCTGACAGCTGTATATACAGATTTAAGGGTTGGTTGGGCATATGAGGCAGGGTACCTCAGAAGCGAAAAAGAAGGGACTATCACCCGAGCTGAAGGAAGGGTTATCTATGAAATCAATAACCGGCCAGCAGCTGAGGTTTACAACGAATGGACAGGCGGGGTAGTAAGTGAAGAGCTAAAAACAGGGGGCACGGTTCTCTCTAAGACCAGTTTTTATCCCCTGGCAAAGGTTATACACAAGGGTGAAGACGTTTACTACCTCTCTATCCACCCCCTTTCAATAAATTTACCGGAAAAATCTCTCACTGTCTTTACAAATGTGGAAGAGGGGGATAGAATTTTGCTCATGCATGGTACCTGGGAGTTGCTCCTGAACAGAGCCCAGACCACTTCCCATAAGGCCATGATAAGCGGAGGTATCGAAAAAGGAGAAGCAGTGTTTGGAATATACACGTTTTGTGCTGGAACAATGCTTGCTATCCCAGAAGACGAGAGGCCTAAAATGCCTTTGCTCGTTAAGAACGAACTGGGGGGCGCTCCCTTTATCGGGACCTTTACTTTCGGCGAACAGGGACCGCTGGGAGAGGGAAACCATCATGGAAACTTGATAAACTCCATGATAGTATTTGCTGAATGAGGGTGAGAAGTACATGCATGTACTGAAAAAGACCATCTTCAGCAAAGTACTTCTGCTAATGGTATCGCTGTCCTTGATATCCGGGGCCTTTGTTCTGGTTATAGCTATAGAGGGTCAGGCTCGTTTCATAGAGGATTCGCTTATTGAACAACATAAAGTGCTTGCCGGAATAACCGCTCGAAGCATTGAGGCCGGCTATTTGACCAAGCAGTGGCCTTTTGAGACAATCAAGCAAATCAGCGAAGATGAGAATGTGCTCTTCTTATGGGTTGTCAAACCAAGTGGAGAAATTCATTTTGCCGATAACCCTGAGATATGGGGGAAGAAGATTGACAACGGCTCCCTTGGTACAGACAATATAGTTATCAAGGACAACATCTTTTATGAAACGAACGAGAAATCAAAACTTGTCATTTATCCGCTTGGAATAAAAGAAAATGGGGTGCCATGGACACTTTACATGGGCATCTCTTTGAAGTCGATTGCTGCCACTAGGAACAAAATGATTGTTGATGGCCTTGTATGCTTCGCTCTGATATCCGTCCTCGCCATTTTAATGTCCCTTTATTTCGCCCGGTACATTACAAACCCAATTAAAAAACTGACACAGGCCTGCAATAAAATCAGCATGGGAGATTTCAAGGTTAAGATTAATGTCAAGACTGGTGACGAGCTCGAGGAACTCGCAAAATCGTTTAAGAGGCTGACCAAGAGCATAGAGATTTTGATGAGGAGTCAAAGGAGGAGGGGCAAGTGAAAGAATACGAGGAACTTGCCAATGCCATTATAAAATCAGTTACTGACACTGTTGGTCCGGTGGCGCTGATGATTGCAAATGAGGTTCCCGGGCTCACTGCAAGCCCTTATAAAGTTACAATAGAAGGGGACCCTGTTAAGGCAATAAACATGCTGATAGAGAAATACGTAAAAGTAATCGGCCCTTCTGCCGTAACTTTAGCAAAACATGGGGCAGAGCCGATACTTAAAAAGAACAAGAGGTTGAGGTTGCCCAAAATATTAAAAGAAACAAGGTGAAATCATGATCAAGACAGGAATAACCAAACTGGACAAAATGTTAGGTGGAGGACTTCCAGAAAGCTCGAACATCCTAATAGTTGGACCGCCAGGCATGGAAAAACTCTGGTTTTGTATCAAAATGCTCTTGAACGGGGTAAAAGAAAATCAAAGGGCCCTGCTCATAACCACAGATCTTGCGCCCGACGAGATAGAAAAAAAGGGCATGGAATTTGGTATGGATATCTTCCCCCTGAGCCAGAATAACAAACTGAAATTCATTGATGTTTATTCTTGGACGCTTCCGGCAAAGAAGGCAGGTTCAAGGCACAATGACATAGCTGTCCCTGGTCCTTCAGCCCTGAATGAGCTTTCTCTTGCTATTTCACAGGCCCTGGCAGAGATTTCCAATCCTGGTTCGAAATTAAGGATAATATTTTTCTCCCTTTCATCGCTGCTACTTTACAATAATCCCGAAATAATCTACAGGTTCCTGCAAATAATGGGATCAAGACTAAAGGCTTTGAATGCTTTGACCCTCTTCCTTATGGACTCAGGCATGCATGATGAGAAAATAATTAGCACAATAAAGCATCTCACAGACGGTACAATTGAATTACAAAAGGATGGCGATAAAATCATGTTAAGGGTGCCCAGGATGTCAGGGTCAAAATCCTTCTCTGAATGGAAGGAACTGAAATTACAAAATGGAAGTATAATTTAACACAAGGTCGGAAATAAATTTCTAAATTTTGTCCTTTGCAACTTTTACCTAAATTTCACCTAAATTTCATTATGTTGCACAATATATGCAGACTGTTCACAATACTGGGCATTGCCCTCTTAGGCGGTGCTCTAATGTCCCTTTTCATGGTTTTTGGAATATCAAATCCTGCTTCAGAGACCAGTTCGATTACTTCTATGTTCACTGGAGCATCGGAGGAAGTCCCAATAAACAATACTTCAAATGCAGAAGATGAGCTCACCCATATTCCCTTGAGCATGTCAATATTGGCGCTTTTGTTATTGTTTTCAGTTTTAATAATAAAGAAATTAGAAATTTTCCAAGAGTGAGAACATTTTTATTTGACCTTGAATTATTCTATTTATGCCAGAGCCAATAGAGATAGTCATCATGGGCACAGGAAGTGGCGTGCCCACTCTCAGGCGGGGTCATCCAGCTGTTCTCTTCCATAGAGGTGCAGATTACTTTCTTTTTGACTGCGGGGAGAATGCCCAGCTCGGTCTTCAGAAGGCAAAGGTAAGCCCGATGAAGATAGGCAAGATCTTCATTAGCCACTGGCATGCTGACCATTTTGCAGGAATAATACCTTTGTTGGAGACCCTTGACCTGGAAGGCAGGGGAAGGCCTCTTGAGATATATGGTCCAGAGGCCTCAAGGTTTATTGATGCAATGTCAGAACTAAGCTATTATGGTTTTGGCTTTGAGGTAAAGGCAGTTGATGTTGATTTCAAAAAAATGCAGAAAATAGTTGATGCAGCTGATTATGGGATATATTCTGTCCCAACTAAGCACAGTGTTCCTTCTGTTGGCTATTTGTTCCAGGAGAAGCCTCATATGAAGATGAACATGAACAAGGCAAGGAAACTTGGGCTGGAATCCGGACCTATAATGAAAAAGCTCAGGGAGAAGGGAAAAGTAGCAGTAGGGGGGAAGAATGTGCTTTTTTCTGATGTAGCAGAGGAGAGACCAGGAAGGAAGATAGCATACTCAGGCGACACGCTTGTGCATGAGCCTTTCTTCAAGGCAGTTGCAGGAGCAGACATACTGATACATGATGGCACCTTTATCGAGCCTTTCCCGAAAAGGGCCCATGCCTCAATAAAGGATGCTGCGAGAATGGCAAAGAAATACGAGATAAAGAAGCTGGTCTTCACGCACTTCAGCCGTCGCTACAGGAGCAGCTCAGAGCTCAGAACAACAGCCAGAAGCATGTTCAAGAATGCTGTAATTGCAGAAGACGGAATGAGGATCAGGCTGTAGGATATTCAAGTGGTGCTGTAGGGGCCTTTATCTTCGGCTTCCTCATCTTGAAGTACCATAGCGCTATACCAGCTATTGCTGCCACTATGACAACAATGATGATTATCATAAGAATATCAAAGGCTGGCACCTCAATGTCGGCTGTTGCGCTTTCACCAACATCCAGAAAATCACCATCCCCGTTCATATCAATGCAGGCAGCATAGGTATGCGTGCCAGGTTCTGGTCTATCAGCCCAGGCCTCACAACCTGCTCCGCTGACAGTGCAGGTACGGGCAACAGTTCCTGCGCAGCTATCTTTCCTTACTTCAACACTCTTGCCATCGCAGTTGGACAGCCCCCCTGTTGTCGCTACAAGGAGCTGTCTGGTTACTTCTCCTGCTGCCATATCCTTGAGCTCAAGGCCCAAACTGATAGCCCCTGTACATAGCTCGACAGCAACACATTCAAAATCTTCGCACTCCTCATTTGCTCCGCATGCCTTGCATTCCCCTGCCTCGCTGTAGCATTCATCATCAGTTCCTGCGCATGTTCCCCATGTACAGTTGTTCTTGCAGTATTTGTCCTTTCCCTCGCTTTCACCTGGCTGGCACTTAACAAGAATTACGTCCTTACACTCCAGGGTTCCGCCGCACCACCCACATCCAACATCCACACACTCTGTTGCGTTCGTGCATGCAGAACAGTCCTCAACTGTACATAATGCTGCGGGTGCCTCTATGGTTGTCTTTACAGGGCCATCTATCGGCAGGCCACTGACTTCTATATCATCCTTAGAATCATCACCCTGCATCCATATCGATGTCACACTGAATGAGAATGTTGACCCAACATCAGTAGCTGAAGATAATTCATACGCAATGAGCAGGTATTCTATCTCGTCCTTTTCAACATAGAACTGCTCGCCAGAGCTCATGTCTATTGTCAGCGTGCCGTCATCAGAAGCATAATCTCCTGTTCCGACTATCTTGTCCGAGCCAGTGTCATAAAAGCCATCCCCGTCCTTGTCCCATATTATATCAACTTTTACAATGTCGTCCTTGTCATTTCCTGTGCCGCTTGCATTGAGTGTTATGTTCATTCCAACCAAGGGCTCTCCTTCAGATTCCACAGCCACTTGCAGCATCTCATTATAGGGGTCTGCATCCGGATCATAATACCAGTCATGATCACCTATTCCTGTGCCGCCCAGTGAACCTCCTCCCCCTTCTGCACTACCGCTTCCTGTAGGCGGCTTTATCACAGTAAAGCCAACACCCGTGTCATTATCTACAGGTTCATAGCAGAAGTGTTCTTCTGTTAAAAATTGGTCGTACACCCCGTTCCTGTTGGCATCGACTATTATATCATAATCGCCAGGAGTGAGCTTGTGTTCCCATAACTTTGTAAGTTGTATCTTGCCATTGGCATCGCTCTGTATGCTCTTCATCAGTATCATGTTTGCACTGCCGCTCAACTGCGTTCCATGTTGCCAGTTATTAGCATCCTTCATCACATAAACATCAACAGTAAAGGGCGCAGGATATATCTCATCACATTCTATTGTCAACAAGAACTTTACATAAACATCGTCTGTAATATTAAATATATCTGTATACAGGCCGGTTGCATTGGCAGAGAGATCCACAGAGAACATAAACTGCGCAATGCCGATACTTGCATACACAAAAAGGAATACTGTAATTACAGTCAGAATTGCAAGCTTTTTCATAGTTTTAATAGTCTGAACTAGTATAAAAAGTTAAAAAAATAGAAAAAGGGAGAAAGCTCTCCCTAGCCAACAAAACCAGGAATGAATGACTGAACCATTGCTGGTATTGTCACTGTAGCCACATATGCACCGATCAAGGCTATGATTATTGATGGTATTGCAATTGCAATTGCTGCTTTGAACATTGACAGCCTGTGCTTCTTTGCAACTCCATAGACCAACACTGCTGGTGAAAATACGATAGCTATTATGTTGATGAATGGTATCCATCCCAACAAGAGCACTGGGTTCAATGCTGCTGCCAGTGCTGCCACAGAATCATCGTATTTTCCTTTTCCTCCAAGGAGCATTGCAAATATGTATATCACTATTGCTCCGATTACCAGGAACAGTATCGCACTTATTATTGTTCCTATGAGCACGGTTGCTGCTGCCATTTCAATGTAGCCTGCCAGTGCTAATTCTGGTAGTGCAATTGTTCCAAGTATAGTTCCGTAGCCTACATAGGTTGCAATAGCCAGTATGACTGCCGGTATAACTGAGACCAGTGCTATGAACTTGGTTGTCTCCATGAATTTCTCTGTTTTCTTACCTAGGTATTTCTCAACATCAAACATCCTGTTCAATGCCATGTCAAAGACCTTTTTCATGATTTCACCTTAATATATTTCGAATTGCCGGTTTATAAAAATAATTATGTTCAACCAATCACGTTCTTTAGAACGACAAAATCTTCCTTTATCCTTTTCTTGTACTTCGGAAACCTCATTGCAGCTGCAGGATGTGGCATTGGTATGTATGTGATACCTTTCCTTCTTATTAGCTTTCCATGATGTTTTGCAACAGAGTACCCCTTTCCAAGGAGCGCCTTTATTGCAACATTACCGAGAAGGCAGATAATTTTTGGCTTAATTATAGCAATCTGGTGGTGTAGATAAGGCAAACAAGCTGCAATTGATACTGTTTTTGGTCGTCCAATAGCTCTACACTTTACAACACTTGTAATGAAAATTTTCTTTCTATTAATTCCAAAAGCTGTTAGCTGTTGCGTCAGAAATTGTCCTGATTTTCCAACGAATGGCCTGCCTACTTTATCCTCTTGCTCACCTCCAGCCTCACCCACAATCATTACCCTGCTATCTGAAGGTCCCTCACCTGGTATAGCATGCTTTCTACCTTTATATAGGTAGCATTTGCGACACCTTTTAATATTTTTAGCAAGTTTTGCTAATAAAATATCTTTTTTCATTTTTCATTACCTTGAATGGAATGTAAAAAACGACCGCTTGTCTGACAGCGCTGCAGTAAGTTTGCTTCTAGACGTGTTTTCTGCCACTTTCCTTGACATTTCCGAGAGTAAAGTGGACGGATATTTACCTTAAACCACCATCGTGGCCTATAGATATCCTTTCTACAAATAGTACATCTTATAAATTTTCCAGTTCGCTTTGCCTTTGATTTCGTAGAAGCAGTGTATTTTCTAAACTGTTCGCCACATACAGGACATTTTATAAATATAGTCTTTTTAGGTACCCTTTTGGTTGATGCTCTTACTCCTGTTTTTTCTAGCCATCTGTATATAGTAGATGGATGCACATCTAACTTTTCACCAATTTGGATACATGATAACTTATTTTTAATAAGTAAATTATTGAAAATTATTTTGATACTAGTATTATGCCTTTTCTCTATTTTCCTCCAAAGCTTTGTTTTACAACTATATTCTTTGTAAATTGCTTTCGCTTTTAGTTGTTTGTTATATTTTCTTTTAAGAGACAAATCATCTTTTTTCAAATTATTAAATAGGTATGAAATAATGTTAAACGCGTTTTTCGAATACCACTCTAGATTATAATATGTAGAAAGACCATTTTTAGTTTTTTTAGTTTTCTTTCTAAGATTGTTGGATGTTAGTAAAATTTGCTTATTCAGCATTTTTATTAATGTTTCTAAAAAGTCATAACTACCGCTTGAGAACCCTACTGAAATTTCTTTTGAACCCTTCTTTTTATGGTGGATAGAAATCCAACCATCACCATCTAAAACGCCCCTAATAAAGTGTTTTAAGAATTTATCTGGAACTTTAGGAAATTTAGTAGTTTTACTTTTATTAGGAGTAATCCCCAACTGCCTTAAATCACTGATTATATTTTTATTGTAAATTCTTAACCTGAATGAAGCCTTTCCCCTTTTGATTGGGTGAGTTGATCCCATGGCTTCTTTAATTTTTATAAGTAATTCTTTATCGCTCTTAAGATCCCAGCTCAATATATATTTCCAAATAGTTCCATCAGCACAAGTAAAGCCTAAAATATATGCCATCTTTGAACTCCATTTTTTAAAGAAATCTACATTTACAGAGTACCGAGACCTACTTAAATTTGTGATACTTTGGGGAATGCTTACTTTACTCATTCAATCTCACCTTTACTCTATTTTTATATTTGCCTCTATACCTCCCAAATAAAGGCATAAATTTTGAAGGTATCTCTTTACCTAAGAAATGCTCAAATACTCTTTCAACCATGCCTGTCTTTTTGTTTCTTCTGTTCAGACAATAATAGAAAAGAAAATATTCTTTACCTTCTTTATTAACGCATTTTCTTACTTTAATAAAACCCTTTGTATTTCGTTTCATGGTCACCACAATATACATTTATTACATTTTAAATATATGGTCACCACAAAGTATATTTTATAATAACCAATTTTCTCTCGATATTACCCCATGCTTTAGCAAGATTATTTTGAAAAATTTTCCTGTTAAGCGCTTTCACGTTCATAAGAATTACTTCTTTATGAGAATTGCATTGAGTATTCCGTCCTGGCAGGGCCTGCTGGTAATTCTTGCAAACCCCGCATCTGTCTCAACTATCGCGCCCTTGGTTATTATGTTCATTCTCACGAAGTGGGGGTTTGCAGGATTTTCCTTCACTGTGATTATCTTGCTCCTTACTGTCTTGCCGCTTTCAGGGTCTGTCACGTTTACTATCCTTTCCTGCGCCAGCATTACCTTCCTCTTGCCTCCCTTCTTCTTCAGAATTTTCTTTTTTGTATCCCCGATTTTCATGGGAATGAAGTCCCTGCCGAAGTCCCTTTTCTTCTTTTTCCTGTTTTTCTGGACTTTTCCGCCGCTCGGTTTGCATTTGCTCCTTCCTTGTATCAGCATACAAATCACACTTTTCTTTGGCTTATAAGTATATAAGCCTTTCGCATGGATAAGATATAAATTTATATACATGAAAGTCAATTAAAAAGAGTGGTTTTATGAGTTCAAGACCCTTAGATGTGCTGGAAAGAGGGAGAGGAAAAAGAATACTCGTCAGGCTGAAGAATGGTACTGAGATAATGGGGGTGCTGCAGGCATTTGATTTGCACCTCAATGTCTGGCTGGAGGAGGCTGAAGAGTCAAAGGACGACAGGACAGTCAAGCTTGGCTCCCTTTTAGTCAGGGGAGACACAATAATATTCGCATCACCATCGAGCGAATAGGTGGTTAAATGTCAAAAGGAACACCGTCTTTTGGTAAGCGCAATAAAGTCTCGCACATAAGATGCAGGCGCTGCGGTAACCATAGTTTTCATATAAGGAAGAAGCGCTGCGCAAAGTGCGGCTATCCTGACTCAAGGATAAGGAAGTTCAACTGGCAGTGGAAGCAGACCCTGGGCAAGCACAGCAGGAAGAGGTAACTTCTTCTCAAACCCAAAGAGATAAATTTTAATAACTATACCGTATTATGTTATTCTATGGGCCCATAGCTCAGAGAGCCCTTGGAAAATTCAAAGGTTCGGGCAATCTGGTAGAGCACTCGAACCAGAAGTGGTGGTGAAGCTCTTAACCTCTAGGAGCTTTACGAGAACCGTAAGGTTCTGTGAGTGGAGACACCGAGAGACAGCAAAGCTGTCCGGGAAGGGTCGTGGGTTCGAATCCCATTGGGCCCACCATTATTATTATGGAATTCAAAACACTCACAGGCGGTTTTAAATTACCTGTGCTTGGCATTGGTACCTGGGGCATGGGTGGAAATAGAGAAAAGGATACCACCCATGACAAAGAAGATATTACAGCAATAAAAACAGCTATTGAGCTTGGCATGATTCACATAGACACCGCTGAGATTTATGGTGCTGGGCACACTGAAGAATTGGTCAGAGAAGCGATAAAGGGGTTTGATAGAAGCAAAATCTTCATCACATCAAAAGTTTCAAGTATCAATCTAAAGTACGATGACGTTATTGCCGCGGCAAAAAGGAGTTTGAAAAGACTGAATACCAATTATATGGATCTTTATCTTATACACGGACCAAATCCAGATATCCCGATTGAAGAGACCATGAAAGCAATGGACTTCTTGATGCATAAAAAATTAGTTAAGAATATTGGTGTAAGCAATTTCTCTGTTGAGGAATTAAAAGAGGCACAAAAGTGCACCAAAAATAAGATTGTTGCTAACCAGATAGAATACAATTTATCAGTCAGGAATAGGGGAAGATTTACCAGGAACATGGAATCTGAGATAATTCCTTATTGTCAAGAAAATGATATTTTTATTGTTGCATGGAGACCTCTGGCACTGGGCCTGCTTGCAAAGCCAGGATTTGATACTCTTGATAGGATGGCGAAAAAATACAATAAAACACGGGCCCAAATCGCTTTGAACTGGCTGATTTCTAAAAAGAATGTGGTTACCATAGTAAAGGCAGCAAATGTTGAACATATTAAAGAAAACTTGGGGGTACTGGGTTGGAGATTGGAACAGGAAGACATGGCCATATTAGATAAGGGTTTATAAGGAGTTTTGAGTTCTGGGCAGAAGGTATGATTTTTATAAGTTCTTTTTCCGTATTATTAACAACGTCAGGGTGGCTCAGAGCCTTTAGGCTGAGGCCTGATGGCGGGAAACCTGGTAGAGCGCCAGAGCCTCCGGCGAAACTCATATGCGTATGAGTTATGACCAGCTAAGCTGGTATGACTTAAGGCTGAGAGATCTGGAGACTCTCTAAAACGAGGGCCAGAAGTCGCGGGTTCGAAGCCCGCCCCTGACACCATAGGTTATACTATGCGCATACTATCTTGGAATGTCAATGGAATACGTTCGGTTCATAGAAAGGGGTTCTTGAACTGGCTGAAGAAGGACAAGCCAGACATCCTGTGTATACAAGAGACAAAGGCTCAGACAGACAAGGTGTCTGATGAACTAAAGAATATGAAAGGCTACTTCTCTTTTTGGAATCCTGCTGAAAGAAAAGGATACAGTGGCGTGGCTCTTCTTTCTAAAGAAAAGCCCCTTGAGGTGAAGCATGGTCTTGGAATAAAGAGGTTTGACAAAGAGGGCCGTGTTTTGGTTGTGAAATACCCTAAGTTTACTTTGCTCAACCTATACTTCCCTCATGGAAGAAGGGACAAGGCAAAGCTCCCATATAAACTGGACATGTACACGGCTTTTTTCAGTTACCTTAACAAGCTCAAGAAAAATGTCGTTCTGTGTGGTGACTTCAATATCGCGCACAAGGAAATAGACCTGGCAAGGCCCAAAGAGAATAAAAATAACATAATGTTCCTGCCTGAAGAGAGGAAGCAGATTGACAAGATATTGTCCAAGAAATTCATTGACACCTTCAGGCACTTTAACAAGGAGCCAGGAAACTACACATGGTGGCCTTATTACAGGGATGCCCGCAAGCGGAACCTTGGATGGCGAATCGATTATATTTTCGTACCAAAAAACATCATCAAGAGAGTGAAAAAGGCCTTCATACTTTCTGATGTTCTTGGCTCTGACCATTGCCCTATTGGTATAGAAATAAATCTCTAGCTGTAGCTGGACAGGTCCTCTAGCTCATCAAACTCCCTGTTGACTGTGAGCATATACGCCTTTTTGAGGTATTTTATGTTCTTGCTTATGTCATGCTCCTTTGCAAGCCTCTTTCCATTGGAAACAAGCTTTCTTCTCGTACCCTTGTTCGATATTCTTTCTATTGCTCCCATGAACTGCTTCATGTTGCTGCACTTGATGCAATTATAATTTGTCTTCAACCAGCCATCATACACAGGGATGTCCCTTAGTATTACAGGGTTGCCTGTTGCAGCAGCCTCCAGGATCACAATCCCCTGGTTTTCCTCATAACTGGGAAACAGGAAGATGTCCCCGGCTGAATGAGCATCTCTTATTCTTTTCACAAAGCCTGTATGAATGAAGTTCGGAGGCGCATTCCTTATCAGTCTCTGGATTTTTGCTTTGTCCTTGCTGCCCTTGAAGAAACCCCCGACCCAGACAAACTTGTAATCCTTCATCTTCCTTGCAAGCTGTAGCATAGCCAGGATGCCTTTCCTTGGTATGCAATAGCCAACAGAATAAACAACCCTGTCATCATCTCCTATGCCAAACTCTTTTCTGAACCTTTCCCTTCCTTTTTTGTCAAACCTGAATTTTGCAGGCTCAATACCGTTTGTTATGACTGCTGTTGGCTTCTTGATTCCGTATTTCCTGACCAATGACTTAGTGTAATGGGAAGGCGATATCAGCGCATCCATCCTCCTGTACATGTGCTCAACAATTCTCCACATGGCCATGCTTGTTATTTTTCCGCCCCTGAATGTCTCAAAGAACTCCTCCTTGGTATAATGCGTGCTCCCTATTGTTGGCTTTGAGGTTGCCTTTATCTTCAGGAGCGCCTTTGGACCGTAGAAGTTGAAATGGGTTATGTCTGCCCTGTCTGACATCTGGTTTATGACAACCCTGGCCTTCTTCTTTTTGAGCTCCCTTATTATTGTCTTGGAATAGGTCCTGGGCCCTCCTGTTCTCTTGCTGATCATCTCATTGAATATGTTTACCATCATTTGGAATCCCTTATCAGCTTCTTGTACAGGCCAATGAACTCCTTTGCCTTGGAATCCCATGACTCTGCTTCAGCAAACTTCCTGGCATTTGTAGCAAGCCTGTCCCTTGCCTTTTTGTTGTCAAGCACATGGTTTAACTGCTTCTCCATTTCCTTGAGGTTGCTGTACCTGAACCCTATTCTGCTGTTTATGATGCGGCCCACACCCCCGACTTTTGTGCCTATCATGGGAAGGCCAGATGCGCATGCCTCAAGAATTATGAGCGGATACACATCTGTCTTTGAAGGGGACACAAACACATAGGCGCTTGCAAAGAACTCAGGCAATAACCTGTCCGGCACAAACCCTGTAAAGATTATGTTTTTGTTGTACTTTGCCATTGCCCTGAACTTTTCTTCCTTTGGTCCGCGGCCCACAATCACGAATTTTGCATCATTCCTTTTCTTTGAGATATTATCGAATGCCCTTATCATGTCAGCAATATTCCTTTCCTTGCTCAGCCTGCCAACATGCAGCACGACCTTATAGTTCTTCTTTATCCCGTATTTCCTGTAGATGTTCGACTTCTTCCTCGGATTGAACCTCTTTGTGTCCACGCCGTTCCTTATCACAAGCACCTTCCTGTTGAACCTCTTCTCTATCTCCTTCTTTATCAGGTCGCTCGGTGTTGTGACAGCATCGCAGCGCTTGAAGTATTTTGTAAAGTACTTCCAAAGTATCCTCTTTGCTGTCTTGCTGTCAAAGAAATAGTGACCGAAGTAGTCAGGTATGAGGGTGTGGAAGGTGGTCACCATTGGGACCTTCAGAATTTTCCTGGCTGCAAGTGCAGCTATCCCCATGTTGAACTGGGTGTGGGAATGTATTATGTCTGGCTTGAACTTCTTGATGATCTTTACAGCCTTCGGATAAGGGAATATTGCTGACTCGAACTCCTTGTAAAAGGGCACAGTCAATGAAGTGAATTTGTATTTTGTGCCTGTTGGCGCTATTATCATTGTCTTGATTCCCATTTTCCTGTAATGCTTGTCCAGTGTGTCAATGCAGTTCACCACACCATTTACCTGCGGTTTGTATGTGTCGCTAAATATTGCAACTCGCATAATTATTATTCAGGCACTCAATTTAAATGCCTTTATAGAGTAATGTGAATGCTCCTGTAAGGAGAAGCATTATACCTATTGTCTCGTACATTGTCAGTATTTCTCCTATCAGCAGCCCTGATACAATGGGCAGGCTTGTTGCAGCAGCTGTCATCACAAGCGTGATTTGGCTGGCCTTCCTTCCCTTGAATGCCACTTGCATCAGAAAGAACCCTGCAATGCCTATGGCAAATATCAAATACAGCTCAGGTGCAAGCAGTATGCTCTCTACTGGCAGTGGTGACAGCCAGAGCTTTGTCAGCACCATGGCTGCCCCGAACATGCAGCCCGATATTAGTGCAATCAGGATATGCTTCATAAGCTACCCACCTGCAGCAATGCTATTCCCATGAAAAACACGATTATTGCAAATATCTCTGTTCTGGAAGGTCTTTCCTTCAGGACAAGGAACTCAAGGATGACTATGGTTATTATTGCTGTGTTTATGAGCGGTTCAACTATGACAAGCCTCTCGAACCTCAGCGCAGCCATGTGTATGAGGAACGCTATTGGAAGAATAATTGCCCCTAACAGCCATACCTTGGATTTCACCAGCCTTTTCCAGCTGTCTATGGAGTCAACTCCCTGCTTCTGTATGAAGTATGCCATGCCTGCCATTATCCCGGATATTATGGCGAGTATTACCCCCAGCATGTCAGATATTTAAAGTATGCAACTATTAATAATTTTCATGCCTCGGTGGCTCAGCCCGGTAGAGCGGCCGCCTTGTAGCGCCCGTTAGGGCGGGGGTTAGCGGCAAGTCGGGGGTTCGAATCCCTCCCGGGGCTCCATTTAATGGTGATATAGTGGCAGAATGGGATGAATACTGGTCAGGCATCAGTCTTGGTTCTTTACCAACAAGGCTGTATAACAAGGTCACATTTGATGCATACAAGAACCTCCTTGATAACAGGATAAAGAAGCCGATAATACTTGAATTGGGCTGTGGAACAGGCCAGATAAGCGCTAGGATGATAAAGAGGTATGGAGGAAAGGCAACCCTGATAGATTACAGCAGAAATGCCCTGGAAATCGCAAAACAAAGCTTCAGGATGCACGGCCTTCCTGTGAAGGCAGTCATATCAGATGTATTCAAGTACAGGTCAAAGGAAAAGTACGACCTTGTGCACAGCGAAGGCCTGATAGAGCATTTCAAGGGAAAGAGGCAGAAGGAGCTGGTCAACATCCACAAGAGGTTTGTAAGGCAAGGAGGCTATGTTCTTATTTCTGTTCCCTGCACAACATGGTACTACAGGCTGTGGAGAAGGTTCCAGGAAAAAAGAGGGAAATGGAATTTCGGCTATGAGAAGCCAATGACACCAGACGAGCTTAGAAGGCTGATGAAGGCCTGTGGCCTTGATGTCATAGGAACAGCCAAGAAATTCAAGTTTTCCTTTGCATTGGCAAAGGCTTAAAAACAATTGTCCACACTTCTTATCATAAGAACATGTGGGGTCAGCAATGATGGGGACCTGATTTGTTCAGGCCAGAACCATAGTCTAGCCAGGTAGGATAAAAATACAAGCTCTCTTGTATTTCCTGAAGGCGGGCTCCAGACTTATGGTGGAGCGTTGAGCGACGAATTGAAGTTGCAAAGCAACTTCGTTTTGTCTGCTGTGAAAGAAAACGCGGGTATTTGCGTTTTCGCAGGGTGATACCCGCAGAGGGGAGTTCGAATCTCTCTGGCCCCACCATTCATGGTGATAAAATGGACGGAGAATGTGTGTTTTGCAAGATAGTGAAAAAGGAAATGCCAGCTTACAGGGTATACGATGATGCAGAGTTCCTGGCATTCCTAGACATAAGGCCATTGAACGGCGGACATGTAGTTGTGATTCCAAAGAAGCACTACAGATGGGTATGGGATGTACCGAAACCAGGGGAGTACTTTAAGGTCGTAGACAGGATTGCAAATGCATTGAAAAAGGCAATGGACACAGAATGGATTGTCTCCTACATAATAGGGGAGGCAATGCCGCATGCCCATATACACCTGCTTCCAAGGTTCCCTGATGATGGGCACGGCAATGCAATAAACTTTGGTGCTATGAAGGAAATACCCAAGGAGCAGATGGACAGCATCAAGGACAGGATAAAGAACGCCCTTCTCATTTGAGCGGGTGTAGTTGGCTGATAACATGTTAAAAAATTATTTAATACAAATAAGAAACTCTGACTCAGAAATATACGTTCATGGCATTAATAAAATAGTAAGCGATATACTTTTAAAAATAAAGACAAAAAAGACTTTTAATAATTTAGCCAAAGAGCTGAATATTCATGAATCATTAATATACAAGTGGAGGGAAGATACACCAATTTCTATAAAAAGGTTTTGTTACATTTGTAATCAAGTTAATGACCTTTCTTTTTTAGATAAGATATGCGAAAAAAACATAATGTTTTCTTCAAGGAGTAGTAAGCCTATCATTTTGCCCAAAAAATTAACCCCATCTTTGAGTTATTTATTGGGCTTAATCTTAGGAGATGGCTGTATAACTTCTAGGAAAGGTAGCTTGCTTATCTCTTCATCCCATTTAGAAGTAAAGAAAGCCGAGCTTATACTAAAGAATATCTTCGGTATTAATTGCAGCATTAAACAGACCGATAATTATTACTTACTTAGAACCACCTCTGCGCCGTTAAAGGAATTTCTTCATAACATCTTTGATATTCCTTTAGGTAAAAAAAAGGATAAAATAAGAGTACCAAAATTTGTATTAGAATCTGGAAAAGAAAATAAAGTTGCGTTTATTTTTGGATTTTTTAACAGTGATGGATCTTTAAGCATAAGAAAAGATGGAAGGATGACATTTGCAATTAAACAAAGTACAAAAGAGATTCTCGAAGATATTTTACTGATGTTAAATTCCATAAATATTAAAGCTAAAATCTATAAAGATAGAACAATGAATTCATGGAGTATAAATATATTTAGAAAGGAAGAAATAAGCAAATTAATAATGTTGTTCGACATTTGCGCCGATAGTCTAGTGGTAGGACCTCAAATGACTTCCAGAACAGAAGCCATGGGGATGCCTTCCAAGCTTGCTGAAGCAAGCTGATAACCTGGGTTCGAATCCCAGTCGGCGCACCAGTTTCATGAAGAAGCTGCAACAGTCTTTTCTATTCCTTCGATTTCCTCAAGAACATAATTGTGAAACTTCTGGTATTCAAAATAACCATTTGACATTTTCTTTACTGTCTTCTTGGCAATGTTAAGGCAGCCAAGCATGACGTTCTTGTTGAAGTGTTCGGTTACATAGGAGTTTCTTGCCATAAACAGCGCGTTGCAGACCCCAGCGTACGTGTTCTTTTCTTTCGCTGGGTAGTCCCTTGTTTTTTCCTTTATTTCACCTTCAAGAGCCTGTATCTTTGAAACAGGGTCGCTGTCATCGCTCATAGGTAATAATGCATATTACAGTCATATATTTCTTACGATTTCTCTAAAAATTCGACAATTAACTATATTCACTGGAACTTAGTGTAGAAAATACACTAATCGATAGCTTTAAATATCATTAGGACGTATTACTTAGTGTAAGAAACACACTAAATAAGTGTGACAAAAACACTAACAAAAAAGGCGACATGTTATGACAAAACCCAAATCAGGACTGATACCTGAAAGCAAGGTGATGCTGGCAACTGACATGTACCAGCTCACTATGAGCCGCGGATACAGGGAGCTTGAGAAGCAGGACGAGATTGCTACATTTGACCTCTTTGTAAGGAAGCTTCCCAAGAACAGGTCATACCTTGTTGTCGCAGGTCTTGAGCAGGCATTATGGTACTTGACTGAAGGATTCAATTTTGATGATGAATCAATAGATTTTCTAAAAAAGAAGAAGCAGTTCCGCAACGCAAAGCCTGAGTTCTGGAGCTATCTGAAGGATTTGAAGTTCACAGGAGATGTCTGGGCAATGCCAGAGGGGGAGTTAGCCTTCCCAAACGAGCCAATGTTAAGGCTTACTGCACCTATAATAGAGGCTCAGGTTGCTGAAACATACTTGCTGAGCACATACAATCACCAGACAAAAATTGCGTCCAAGGCAGCACGCTGTGTTGAGGCTGCACAGGGGAGGGCAGTAGTGGAATTCGGTACAAGAAGAACAGATCCTGGAGCTGCTATAAGGGCTGCAAGGGCAGCTTATATCGGAGGCGCAATAGGAAGCTCCAATGTTCTTGCAGATTATATGTTTGATGTACCGTCATTTGGAACACATGCGCATTCTTGGGTCATGTCATTTCCAAATGAAGAGGAGGCATTTGAGGCATACTTCAAGGTTTATGGGAACGAGACAGTTGCGCTCATTGATACATACAATACTATTGAGGGTGCAAAGAAGGCTGCAAGGCTACCTAGAGAAATAAAGGGAGTTAGGCTTGACTCAGGAGATATGGGAGAGCTCAGCAAGGAGGTAAGGGAAATTCTCAATGCTGCTGGGAAGGAAAGCGGTATAATATTTGCAAGTTCTGATCTGAACGAGTATAAGATAAACGACCTTATCAGAAAGGGCGCAAAGATCGATGCATTTGGTGTAGGTACAGAACTCATACTGTCAAAGGACGCGCCTGCCCTTGGTGGAGTTTACAAGCTTGCCCAGCTGGATGACAAACTCAAGCTAAAGCTGAGTGAGGACAGGGAAAAGGCAACCCTACCTGGAACAAAACAGGTGTACAGGATTGAAGAGGGGGGCTTCATCAATCATGATGTAATTGCTTTGGATAATGATGTAATGAGAGGGAGACAACTTCTTCAGAAGTATGTGAGCAGCGGAAGGCTTGTAAAGGAGCTTCCAGACATTCACAAGACCAGGGATTATGCTGCAAAAAATCTTTCCAAACTTCCTCTTTCATTGAGGAAAATTGACGCAAGGGAGAAATACAAGGTAAAGATATCAGTAAATCTCGAAGGCTATATGAAATTCCTCTCTAAGGTTTATGGTGAAATTATGGAAGGAGGTGAATAAGGTGAGCAAGACAGTAAGGAGACCAATCAAGGATTACGGAACTGTATGAATTTTCCGGCATTGCCGATAAAGAAATG
>JBHIDR010000015.1:0-19505 GCA_046760225.1 Candidatus Aenigmatarchaeota archaeon | reverse complement strand
AGGAGAACGGCTATAGGGAAGTCGTGCTCGTAGACACCAACATACCGTTTGCAGGGCTCTCGTTGTACCAGCTGGGAGAGGACGGAATAAAGGACTGGCTGAAATGGAAGCATGAGGAAAAAGGGACAATATACAGGGTACGTGATGGCGCAAGAACCTATTCTTTTGTTACAAACGGCTTGAATGATCTTGCAAGCTTCGTGTACAATACCCTCTGCACCCATAGCATGAAGATAACAGATGTCATGAGGGACTGGGGCAAGGAAAAGATTGACATAATACTGGCAATACCTGACTTTATCTTTGATGAGATGGGAATTGCTATGGAAAAGAATTTTCACAGGTTTATAGACCACTACAGGAAAAACAATGATTCATGCAAGTATGTCGAAAGGAAAAAGATGTGGCGCTGGGTCAGAGAGGTTGCAAGGGGTTCTGATGGGCTGTTTGTAAAGCTCTATACCCCGTTCGGAAAAAGGCTGAACAACAGGATGCTGAACTACCATATCAACAACCATCTTACAGAATACGAGAAGAAAGCATGGGAAGATATTTCATCCTATCTTGGCAGCGATGACGCTGACAGGGCGCTCATATTTACTGCATTAAGGATCTTGGAGTCCACAGACCTTGATGTCAGCATAGTCTCTGACAACACAAGGGACTTCAGCTACCAGTTGGCTGATGCGCTCCAGATGTATCCAGTAGACAAGAAGTGCATTGGCATTTATACAAGCACGGACTTCTGCAACCTGCTTGCCAAGAACAAGGTCCGTCTTCCGCTCGGGGAAAAGGAGGCAGAGCTTCTCTTTGAACCGTACGACAAGCGTGACTGGAGAAAGGACGTGCCGTACGAATAGTTAAATAAGGGGACCAAATTCCAGATTTATGCTCACCATGACAACACCCACAAGTATCATTATTATGCTGCTAATAAGACCGGACCAGTTGATTGGCAAGGGTCTAGTACCGCCCCATTTTATTGGCCAATGAGTTATAAAATATGGTGGATATGAATCGAAAATATGTTTTTTCCCACTCTGTATCATTATGTCTCTCACAGCCTTGATTGCTGTTGTTTCCTTAACAAAAGGATTGTCCTTTGCTGTCCCGAATATAAAAAGTTTGTCGCCCGGTTTTATGATGCGTTCGATATATGTCCTTTCACGGGATGAGAACTTCAAGGCAGCACCGGTCTCCTTTTTCTTGAAGTTTTTGAAACTGGGTCTTTTTCCTTTCGGGTAGCCTGTATAATTAGAGAGGTATTCGTATGCACTTAATTTAGGTTCTTTGTATTTTCCTATTTTTTCCCGAAAGATGAGTTTGAGGCTGGTAAACTTCTGTCCTTTTAGACCAATAGATGACCATTTTGGATCAACAAGAACCTGGCCTGTCCTGTCCTTCAGGTAGAACTTTATTCTCTTTTCGTTGACAGTACTGCACCCTTCCCTATCGCACTCTTCTATTAGGAAGTAAACACACTTCTTCCTGCCCATCGGGCTTGTCATAAGCTTCTCTTTTGGGAACGGAGCAACCCTACCTTTTATTTTTGTTAGCCCCATTGCTATGCCTTCGATTGCTATTGCAGGGATAGATTGATATGTCTTGTTAGTCCTGAAATATCTGAAAACGTCCCAGTAACCCAAAGCCCCCAAGAATATTATTACAAAACCTACAGCATTTAGTAACGTGATTTCTCCACGGACCCAAAGAATTCCCAAGGATACTGGAATCGATAAAATTACGATAAATAGAATTATAGATAACAGCTTTCCGATTATATCAAGAGGCTCGGCTTTATTCTTATCTGACCCCATAAAATTAATTTAAATATTGTCATATAATAAGGTTACACAAGATAATAGTGATATTATGGCATGGTCAGTTGACAACAGGAAATGCATGCGCTGCGGGGGATGTGTCGGGGTCTGCCCTTTCAACACGCTTGACCTCAAGGAAAATGGCCTGGAAAATGATCTGGAGAGGTGCACTCTTTGCGGCATATGCCAGAAGTTCTGCCCGGTTGCTGCAATAAAGGTGGTTAAATGAGAAATGAATATGACGTAATAATTGTTGGCGCGGGCCCGGGTGGATCAGCTACTGCAAAGAAGTGCGCTGAGCTCGGGCTTTCTGTTGCAGTGTTCGAGAAAAGGCCGAGCATTGGCTCGGAAAAACGCTGTGGTGAGGGCCTTTCTTCCTTGGCAGCAGACAGGCTGGGCCTGAACATCCCTAAGCAGGCAATAGCTCAGACAATAGATGGTGCAATAATATATGCTCCCAATGGAAAGCAGGCTGTTATTGATTTCGGCAAGACAGCCGGCTACATACTTGAGAGAAAGTACTTTGACAAATGGCTTGCAATGGAAGCAAGCCGTGCAGGCGCCTACTTCCAGGCAAAGACGCCTGTAACAGGGCTGATAAGGGAAGACGGTTTCATCAAGGGAGTCAGAGCAGAGTTCCAGGCTGAGCCTTTTGAAGCAAGGGCAAAGATAGTTGTTGCAGCAGACGGAGTTGAATCAAGGGTGAGCAGGTGGGCTGGCCTTAACACAACAAATAAGCTTGTTAACATTGATTCTGGGTACCAGTTCGAGATGTCCAACATAGAGATTTCTGACCCCCACAAAATCCACCTCTTCTTCGGCAACAAGATAGCACCTAGAGGATATGTCTGGTTGTTCCCCAAGGGAAAGGATGTTGCAAACGTGGGCGTGGGTGTTGCACTCTGCGAAAAGCCTGCAAGATACTATCTGGAAGAATTCGTGAAGAAGGAGCCGACCCTGAGCAGGGGAAGCATAATAGAAGTAAATGCAGGTGGAATACCGGTCGGTGGTCTTCTGGATAACATGGTCCTGAACGGATTTTTAGCTGTTGGTGATGCAGCTCACCAGGTCAATCCAATACATGGCGGTGGCATGAAGGAATCAACAATTGCAGGAAGAATAGCAGGAGAAGTGATTGCACAGGCAATACAGAAAGGTGATGTTTCCCGATCAGCCCTTTCCCTTTACAACAAGAGATGGTGGGAGACAAGGGGAAACGAGCTCAAGAGGGTGCAGAAGCTCAGGGAAGTTGTAGAAAAGCTCTCTGATGATGATTTCAACAAGCTTGCAGATTCAGGAATAACAGGAGAAGACCTCATGGAAATGAGCAGGGGCAAGAGGTTCTCTGTTCTTGCAAAGGTCCTCATGAAGAACCCCAGGCTGGTTGCCCTGGCAAGGCACCTTCTTTAAGGACATACCATACCTTTAAATAAATCAAAATTCTATAAGTTCCATATTCGTTGAACTATCTTCAACAAAAGATGATGAAAAATGAAAGTAGAGAAACTGATAGGCTCAAAGACAAGGATAGTGATGCTCAAGCACCTGTGCAAAAACCCTGACAGGGACTTCAGCATAGCTGAGCTAGCCAGGGAACTGCACATGGACAAGTCAATGGTATCCAAAACAGTCTCGATCCTTGAAAAGGAAAAGGTAATAGATGTTTATAAGAGGGGGAACATGAAGCTGTGCAAGCTGAACAGCAAAAACAACATATGTGCTGCACTCACTGACATGTTTAATAAAATAGAAAATGCAAAGAAAGGGAGGAGAAAGAGATGAAAACAAGGATAGAGAAGCTCGAGATGCAGGGGTTCAAGTCCTTTGCAAAGAAGACAGCGATACTCTTCCCGAGCGACTTCTCAATCGTATGTGGCCCGAACGGCAGCGGGAAGAGTGCAAAATGGGATACTGAAGTGATATTAAGTGATGGCACAATCAGGCCATTGGGCGAAATAGTAGATACTACTCTTAATCAATGCAAAAATAAGTTAAAAATGGATGACGGTGTATATACGCTCGAGAATCCAGAAGGCCTTAAGACATGGGGGCTCGATCCGAATTCTATGAAAGTAGTCGAAAAGAATATATCTGCCTTCATCAAAAGGAAAGGCGAGCCCTACTTATATGAGATAAAAACGAGGACCGGAAAGCGTGTCACAACGACTGGTTGTCACCCGGTTATGATTTATAAAAACGGGGAGGTTCGATCAGAAGTTGTCAATGCCCTTAAGAAAGGGGAACTTATTGCAACACCCAACAAACTAGACTTGCCTGAAAGAAAATTCAGACTGGAAATATCAGGTATACCTTGGACTCTAAGTCCGGAGTTTGCAAGATTCCTAGGTTATATGGTAAGTGACGGACATATCAAGGTTCAAGGAAACTGCAGAAGATGCGACTTTGTCAACGCCGATAAGGAATTGATTAGGGATTTTGTTTTCATATCCAAAAATTTGGGTTATAAGCCAATATTGCACAATTATGACTATAGAGGAAAGGCAACGTTGGTGTGCCTTAATTCAAGGATGTTGGTGAAGTCATTAGCAACGCTTTTCAATCAAAGGTACAAAGGCAAGAATAAACACATACCGAAAGAGATATTATTTTCACAAAAATATATCTTGGCAAACTTCCTGGCTGCGTTGTTTGATTGTGATGCATCCATAAGGAAGGACAACCCTACCCTTGAATACGTAACAAATAGCCCAAAATTGGCAGACCAGGTACAGTTGTCTCTCTTAAGATTTGGCATAGTTGCAAGAAAAAAGGCAAAAATGAAATATGCAACAAATACGAAGAACAAAACCAGAAGAAAATATTATCATATTGTCATCGAAGGTAAAGAGAAATTAAAAGCCTTCTATGAAGCTATTCCCTTGAGATGTGAACATAAAAAGAAACGATTGAGAATGTGGGCAAATAAAAATATCATCACTAATCCTAATTTAGATGTTCTGCCACAAGATGTAAATATCTTGATAAAGGAATGTAGACATCTATTGGGTATCGAATACAAATCTTTAAGAAAGAAGTACCCAAGGTTTGCTGCTTATAATGAAAATCGATGCTGTCCTACGCGAGAAGGTATTGAGGAAGCATTTTCGATATTTAGAGCGCATATCGAGGATATTAAAAGTTTAAAGAAGAACCTTAAGAAGGACAAAAAACTTTTACTAAAATTTATGCGCAAGCTAAAAATCAAAAGGTCTGATGCTAGTATTGCAATTGGTCTACATCCTGATACCATCAACTCTAATTGGGCACACGGCAAATATGGTCCTAAGCCAGAAAATCTTGAAAAACTGTTCAAGTTTGTAAAATCTCAAATAGAAGAAAAGCTCTCAGAGTCCAAGAAGATAATGAAGACTTTACAACTTTTGGCGAATTCTGATATTTTCTGGGATAAGATAGAAAAGATAGAGAAAGTTAAAGGTGAGAAATGGGTATACGACCTAACAATACCAAATTGCCATAATTTTATAGGCAATGGTATTTTCGTACACAATAGCAACATCCTCGATGCAATATGCTTTGTGCTCGGAAGGACATCTGCAAAGAGCCTGAGGGCAAAGAAGATGCTAGGTATGATATTCAACGGAGGCAAGGGCAAGAAGCCTGCTGAATTCGCAAAGGTAAAGATATATTTCAGCAACAAGGACAGGGTATTTCCGATTGAAGAGGATGTAATATCAGTGTCAAGGAAAGTGAACAGAAGAGGGGTCTCAATATACAAGCTGAACGGAAAGACTGTGACAAGGGAAAAGATACTGGAAGTATTGCGTGCCGGTAATATAAGGCCTGATGGCCACAACATAATTCTCCAGGGAGATGTCACAGAAGTGATAGAGATGGGCCCGATAGAGAGGAGGGAGATAATAGATGAGATTTCTGGCATATCTGAGTTCGAGGAAAAGAGGCACAAGGCCCAGAGAGAACTGCTCACAGTGGAGGAAAGGCTCAAGGAATCATCAATAATCCTGAATGAAAAGGAGACCCAGCTGAAAAAGCTGGAAGTTGAAAGGATAGCTGCTGAGGAATACAGCAAGTATGCGAATGACCTTGACAAGCTGAGGGCATCGCTTGCAACCAGGAAGCTGAACGAAGCTGAGAAAGCGATGCAGAAGCTGGACAACAAGATAAGGAAGAAGGATGAGGACTTCGGCAAGTTCAGCACTCAGGTGGAAAAAATAGAGTCTCAGCTGGACAAGGACGAGAAGAGCATAGAGAGGATAAGGCAGAGGCTCTTTGACAGGACAAAGGACGTTGAAATAATAAAGAAGGTTGAGCAGCTGCGTGCCCAGATATACAACAGGGAGAACAAGATAGAGGGCAACCGCATGTCCATTGAAAGGTACAGGGACATGATACAGAAGCTGCGCGCAGTCGAGGAAAAGCAAAGGCAGCTGGCAATGAGCAGGGCAGTGCAGGAGGTATTAAAGCTGAAACATCCTGATGTCTTTGGGACAGTGGGCTCACTGTCAAAGGTGCCGTCAAAGTACAGCACCGCGATTGCTGTTGCAGCAGGGCACCACATGCAGGACCTGGTTGTTTCTGATTCCTCAACAGCAGTTGAATGCATCAAGCACCTGAAGAAGAACAAGATTGGCAGGGCCACATTCCTCCCCCTTGACAGGATAAGGGAAAGGGACAACAGCAGGCTGAAGAAATACCTGAAGGAGAAGGGCGCAGTTGATTTTGCAATAAACCTGGTAGATTTTGACAAGAAGTACTGGCACGCATTCTCCCATGTTTTCGGAGACACGCTTGTTGTCAACAACATTGACACTGCAAAGAGGATAGGGTTCGGAAAACTCAGGATGGTCACTCTTGATGGTGACCTAGTTGAAAGGGGAGGCGCTGTGATAGGGGGCTTCTTCAGGAAGGAGAAACCAGTGTTCACGCAGACAGGCGAGATAAGGAGGTATGAGCAGAACATAAAGGCAATAGAGGAGGACAACCGGGTACTGGCTGAGGAAACAGACAAGCTGAAGAAGGAACTAGAAAGGATGTTAAGCAAGGAAAAGGCAGGCTCAGAAGAGATAAGGAAAGCAGAAGAGAAGAAGCAGAAGACAGAGCAGCAGCTGCGCGACCTCAGGGAAAGGAGGAGGTCATTGAATGAGAAAAAGCTTACTGCACACGAGGAGCTGAACAGGCTGAAGATAAACCGTGCAAGGCTGGAGGCACAGCTCGAGAACCTCAAACAGGAGTTCGGCGAGACAAGGAAGTTCAAGGAAGAAGAGCTTTACGACCTTGCTGTCAGCACGCTCCAGGCAAAGATAAGGGACGCTCTCACAAAGATAAACTCACTTGGGCCGATTAACCAGAAGGCAGTTGAGGAGCACAAGCAGCTGAAAAAGGTCTATGATGATCTCAAGGACAAGGTGGACAAGCTCACAAGTGAAAGGGACAAGGTGCTCCAGGTCATTGCTGAGATAGAGGGAAGGAGAAAGGAAACATTCCTTGAGACAATGAACGCTGTTTCCGAGCAGTTCAAGCTGATTTTCCATGACCTTGTCGGGGGCGAAGGAAGCCTCAGATTAGAAGGTGAAGTCTTAGAAGACTCAGGCCTCATAATCGAGGCAAGCCCGCCAGGAAGGAAGGTACTGAACATTGATGCAATGTCAGGCGGTGAAAAAACACTAACAGCACTTGCTTTCCTTTTTGCAATCCAGAAATTCAGGCCAGCTCCCTTCTATGTGCTGGACGAGATAGACGCAGCACTTGACAAGGTGAATACATTAAAGATAACAGACTTCCTCAGAAAGCACTCAGAGATGGCCCAGTTCGTGGTAATCACCCACAACGACACCACAATCCAGGCTGCTGACTGCGTGTACGGCGTGTCAATGGAAGCAGGAGAATCAAAGCTCGTTGGCATCAGGATGCCGTAGTTTATTTAAACCGCTCCGTTGTTGTGAAGTTCTTGCCCCAGAGATGGAAAAGCCTTAGGCCCCTCTTAACGAATTTTGTTGCACTTACTGAGACTATGAATAAGATGTGGTCCCCAACTTCCTTTTCCTCCTCAACCTTGCATTCAAGGCAGGCCAGCGCTCCCTTTATTCTCGGGCAGTCTATTGACTCAGATTCTTCCTTCCCAAGCCCGGATGCCTTGAACTTGTCCTTGTCCTTGCCTGTATGATAGCCGCAGTAAACAGCCTGCTTCTCCATTTCCTTTGGTATGAAATTGACAACAAAGCAGCCAGATTTCCTTATTAATTCAAGGCTGTATCTTGTTTTGCCTATTGCCACAGCATACATCATCGGACCAAAAGATAGAGGCATATGCCAGTCCGCGGTCATTACATTGTCCTTGCCCTTCCATCTGGAAGTTATGAGCACAACCTGCCTGGGGTTTGTAAGAGTTGTTATCTTGTGCATTTTGCTACGCCTTTATTTCCTTCCCCTAAGAAAACCAGCCACAACATCATGGAGGTTTGGTTTTGACAGGCTCTGTATCTTGTATGTCACCCTCACAGCTGGCTTGTTGAGCTTCAGGAACTTCTCAAGGTTCACTGGCGTGCCTATCACAACAACATCAGCTGGTGTGTTGTTTATTGTCTGCTCCAGCTCTGATATCTGCTTTGCAGAATATCCCATTGCAGGAAGCACAGCACCAAGGTGCGGAAATTCATTGTACACATCCTTTATTGAGCCAACAGCGAACTGCCTGGGATTCACTGTGTATGCTCCGAACGAATTCGCAGCAATTGTGCCTGCACCTGTTGACAGGCCACCGTGCGTGAGCGTGGGCCCGTCCTCAACAACAATCACCCTCTTTCCCCTGAGCATCTCAGGCTTGCTGGTCTTGACAACAAGCGCTGCCTTTATTATTGCAGCCTTAGGGTTCAGCAGCTGGGTGTTCTCTATTACTTTCTCCACGTCCTTTGGGTTCGCAGTTGCCACCTTGCTTATTACAACAACATCAGCCATCCTGAGATTGGCCTCACCTGGATAGGAGCCAACCTCGTCCCCTGCCCTTCTTGCATCAGCAACTGTTATGTGCAGGTCAGGATAAAAGAACGGCAGGTCATTGTTTCCTCCATCCCATATTATTATGTCAGCCTCCTTCTCAGCATGCTTGAGTATCTTCTCATAATCAATTCCAGCATAAACAATTGTCCCCCTTTCTATATGGGGCTCATATTCCTCCCTTTCTTCTATTGTGCAGCCATGCCTGTCCAGGTCCTCTATCCTCACGAACCTCTGGACAGCCTGCTTCGCCAGCCTTCCGTACGGCATCGGGTGCCTGACAACAACAGCTCTTGTGTTCACATTCACGCTCTTTACTATGTCAACAATGTTCCTTACCACAGGGCTTTTGCCCGAGCCTGTTCTCACAGCACACACAGCTATCACAGGCTTCTTGCTCTTCAGCATTGTACTCTTCGGGCCCAGGAGCATGAAGTCAGCGCCTGCTGCTAATGCTGCAGAAAGCTTGTGTCCTACCTCATCATATTTCAAATCAGAATATGCAAGCACAACCTTGTCCACCTTCTCCTTCCTTATCAGGTCAACCAGCCTCTCTTCTGAATATATTGGTATTCCTTGCGGGTAAAGCCTTCCGCTCAGTTCAGGCGGGTACCTCTTTCCTGCGATTCCATGTATCTGTGCAGCTGTAAAAGCCACAACATTGTACTTCTTGTTACTCCTGAAGAACATGTTGAAGTTATGGAAATCCCTGCCCGCAGCACCCATGATTATTACTTTCTTCCTCTTGTCATCCTTGGCGCCCTTCTTTGCAACAGCTCTCTTCTTAACCTTCTTCCTGGCCATTCTAAACCCCTATATAATTAGAATCCTCCCTGAATATATTGTTTTCTATCGCCAGGAAGAATTGAATGCTTACCTTTAAGCTCTACAGCAATATATATTTAAGGTTAGTTTGTAAAAAAGTTAATAGGTGAGTCATTGAAAAATACAAAGAAATTCTCTTCCATGATAGTGCTTGTAATGGCGGCAATCATCGCAGTCTTTATAATAGCACCGATTACAGCCTTTATAATAGCTCCTCCAGAAACCATTGAGGACCATGTGGAAAAGGCATTAGATTTTCTATTGCAGTATGAAGCAGAGTATGAGAGCATGGACATGGCTTCGATATTTTTGATGAGTGAAGTGGGAGAAAGAGCAGGCAGCCAGGAGCTCAGGCAAAAGATGGATGCCATATTCGAAACGTATAATGGGCCAGATTCAATTTACAAGAAGCTGCTTGACCCTTCTTATGGAGCGGAGGATTTCGAGAACAGCGGATATCTTGGCACGGCCAGCGGAAACGCAGTACTGAGAGGGATTTATTGTAATGACTATCCTCTTGAAACAAAACATGTAGATGATATAAAGAACATAGATGATGGCGGATATGATACTGCCCATGCCCTCCTAGGGCTTTATTTTGCTAAGGAAAGAGGATGTTTTGATGGGGCAGTTCTTGAGGATGCAATGGATGTACTGAGTGACCGCATTGTTTCTGACCAGGAAGGCGAGTCTTTCAGTGACATATTTGCCGAGAGAACAGCCGTATTGTTGATGACAGGATATCCCGAGAAGGTCAGGAGTGAATGGATCCATGAGATAGCAAATAACCAGAGTGAAGATGGTAGCTGGTGCCATGGAGGAGAATGTAGAGGGAATAACCTCATCCATACAACAGGGTTCTCAGCCATTGCCCTAATAGAATACAATAGGTAATTTAAGGCCTATTTTTAAACTCTACAACAATATCATATCTAGGGGTTAATATGCTTACAGACAAACAGCTCATACAACTGATGGTAAATGAGCCAAGCTGGGAAGACGTGATTGTAAAGATAGTGGCAGAGGAAGGCATGGATCCCTGGAAAATAGACCTGATAAGGTTGGCTGATGCGTTTACCGATTACCTGGCGAGGATGGAGCGCACAGACCTCAGGGTTCCGGCAAGGTTCATACTCATAGCAGCCATCCTGCTCAGGATGAAGTCAGACATACTGATTGAAAAGAAAAGGAAGCTCTTTCTCCCTGAGTCTGAAAAACCACTCAGCCCTATTCTACAGGCCCTGGCAAAAGTGCCTCCCCTGGAGCCTCCTATTAAGAGAATGCCGCTTGCCACTGTATCAGTTGAAGAACTGCTGACAGCACTGAAAAAGGCATTTGAAGTCAAGGAAAGGAGGATTGAGAGGAAAGCAAGGGTAAGAAGAAGGGTGAGGGAAGCAGTGCCTCCAGCAGAAGAGGACATCTCTGAGAGGATTGACAGGCTCCTCAGCCATATAGAGGACATAATGAAGGACATAGAAGGCAGTGTTGAATTCTCAAAGCTGCTTAGCAGATGGGAAAGGGAAGACATAGTGAAGACCCTTGTACCAATGCTCCATCTTTCCCAGGAAGGAAAAATTATATATGAGCAGCCAGAACTATTCAAAGAGATATACGTGAAACTCAGGAAGGAGGAGGAAAATGAAGAGAAGGAACAAGAGGGCAATGCTTGAAGCAACGCTTTTCATGAGCAACAAGCCCCTTACACTCAAACAGATTTCAAAAATACTGAGGATTGATGAGGAAAGGGCTGCTGAACTCATAAATCAATACAAGAAAGAGCTTGATTCTGAAGAGCATGGCATAAGGCTCATTGAGACAGCAGAAGGCTTCCAGATAAGGGTCAAGCCTGATTATGCGCCTACTGTACGTCCACTAACACCTTACCAAGATCTCAGCAGGGGCCTGCTGCGCGTGCTCGCGCTCGTGGCCTACAAGCAGCCCATTACCCAGTCAGAGATTGTAAAGGTAATAGGCAACAGAACATACGAGTATGTCAAGCAGCTGGTTGCAAAGGGCCTGATAAAGACAGAGAAGTTCGGGAGGACAAAAAAGCTCATAGCAACAAAGGAATTTGCAGAGTACTTCGGCCTTGAGAGCCCTGAAGAAGCAAAGAAGCTCTTTGAAAAACTCACTGAAGAGGAAAAGGCAGAGGAAGGTGAAAAGGAAAATGAGACTGTACAAACAGACAACGGATAATACATGCGGTCCTTCATGCTTGCTAATGATTCTGAACCATTACTATCCTCAGAAATTCAAGCTAAAGAGGGAGGACGAGTTCATGTTCTGGACCCAAGCAGTAATACTTCCACATAGGTATACTTCAGCATATGCCCTGGGTTACATAGCTGCAAAAAATAAAATTAAAGTGAAAATGTACAAGAGTGGAAAGGCCCATTATAAGTTTGCTAAAAAGCAGGGCTATTCCAAAAAAGACGTTAAAAACATGATGTATATGGGAGACCTTTACAAGAAAATGGCAAAGAAGACTGGTATAAAGATTTACACTAGGAAGATAAGTTTCGACCATCTGAAGAAAGCGGTAAAGGAAAATGATTTTATTATTCCTTTGATTGACTCAAGTGTTCTAACAGGTCGTAAAAGAGGATTACACTTCATAGTGATAGCAGGATTCAAAGACAGCAAATTCCTGATATTCGATCCTCTTACTGGAAAGCATAGAGTTAAGGAAGAAGTTGTCAAAAAGGCTTTCAACAATGTCAAAGACATATTCAAAGACCCGCTGTTTTTCATGACATTCAAAAAGTGATTATATGCGAACAGAACTGAGTAGCCTGGACCTGATGTTTCTGAAGAATGAGCTCAAGAACCTGATAGGAGGAAGAATACAGAAAGCCTACCAGAAGGACAAGGAGATAAGGCTCGAGATCTTCCTTTCAGGCAAGGGCACTTTCGAGCTTTATTTTGCTCCTGGAAAGCTCTTTATCTCTGAGTACAAGCGCGTGGCAGGAGAGGCAGAAAGCTTTGCAATGAACCTGAGGAAAAACATTTCTGGCCAGATTATAACTGATGTGCGCCAGCCAGGCTTTGAAAGGATAATTGAACTGGAGACAGAAAACAACATCCTTATCTTCGAGCTCTTCTCAAAGGGCAATGTAATCCTCTGCCAAAAGGACTACATGATAATAATGCCACTAGAGGTCCAGCTGTGGAGGGACAGGCAGATAACACCAAGAAAGAAGTACAACTATCCTCCTGCTGTTGCAAACCCCTTTATATTAAGTCCGCAGGAATTCGCATCCCTTATATCTTCTAGCAGGAAACCAATTGTCAAATTTCTTGCGGTTGACTTGTCATTCTCAGGCCTTTATGCAGAAGAGCTGTGCTTGAGGGCAGGAATAGAAAAGACAAAGATCTCCAATACTCTGACAGCAGAAGAGAAAAAGGCACTTTTCTCTTCTTTACACTCTATAGTAAAAGAATTCAATCCCCAGATAGTCTTCGAGGACAAAAAGCCAATAGACATTGTTCCAATAAAGATGAGACTTTACAAAGGAAAGGAAGCAAGGAGCTTTGCTTCATTCACAACAGCACTTGATGAATATTTCACGCACAGGGAAGCAGTTGGCATAGAGCTGGAAAAGAAGGAAGAGATGGGAGAAGAAATGAAAAGGCTGGAAAGGATTGTGGATGAACAGAAGCAAGCAATAAAGAAATGGAGAAAGATAGAGAAGGAGAGCAGGAAAAAAGCAGAAGCCATCTACAACAATTATGGCCTGGTTGAGAACATAATTGCAGGAATAAAAAAGGCAAGGGACTCGGGCCTGAGCTGGGAAGAAATAAAAGAAAGGCTGGAAAAAGAAACAACTCCTGAGGCAAGCGCAATAAAGGAAATAAGGGAAAAGGAAGGTATAGTTGTTCTAAACCTGTAGCTCATCATAGATTGCCTTGTACCCTTTTGCTGCAAGTTCTACCATTCCCTTCAGAAGCTCTATCTGCACCTTGCCTTGTTTCTGCATTGCAACTGCTTTTGTGACAATGTCCTCTGATTTGTAGAGCTCTGTGAAGTCCGCGCTTCCCACCTTTATCCTGATATCAGGGCTCGCAGCAGCACTCTCCTCAGTTGATGGCACATTGCCATCAATTGTCACAGCAAACTTCTCTCCTGTGTCTGTTATCTCGATTTCCATCACAGCAGGCTCTCCGCTAAGAGGGTCAGAATGCAGCTTGTATGCACCGAGCTCGTTCACCATCCAGTTCACATTGCTGGCCCCTATGTCTTCCCCAAGTGCAGTCTTTGTTATTACTGGTTTTACAACAAATGTGGGGCTTATTATGAAGAAATAAACATAAGCCACAGCCAGAATTATGACAAGTGCAATGAGCAGGACAATATATTTCTTCTTTCCTTTTTTCTTAGCCATGCTATTCACTCTGGACAAGCTCGCATTTATAATTAACGGCATATTTTATGGGTAGTAATTGCATCTCCTACTGTCATTCCAGTCTCAGTACATTTTCCTTCACAATCATCATCACTTTCACACAGCTTATGGCACATGAGGTCTCCTTCCTGTGGACCTTCTATATATCCGCCTTCTGGCGTTGGGAACGTATATTTTGAATAATAGCAAACATATCCTTCAGGGCATTCTTCAACTCCTTCGCAAGAACCCATTATATCAGCAGTCAAGTCAGCAGCCATTAATTTACACTCCCCTTGCACACATTTGGGCTCTGCAAAGCAGCTCGGGTCATCAGACATAACCATTGCGCATACTATGTCCTTGCAGCTCCCTGTCAGGTTGGCGTCCCACTGTTCAACAAAGTTCTTGTTTATTGCTGTTGCCTTGCCGCCTGCAGTGCATCCACAGCAGCCAGCATCAACCTTCACGCAATCGCTGTCAGATACGCAAGAATACGTGCTTGCCTCTTGCTGCACGCATCCTGCTGCAAACACAACCAATACAGCCAGCAATATGAGTATTTTCAAATCTCAACACCCAGTTTTACCAACTCCCTTCTTAATTGTTGTGCGTTCTCAAATAAAATAGCTTTCATCCCTACCCTCCTTGCACCATCTACACATTCTTTCTTATCATCAACGAAAACTGTTTCACTTGCCTTGACCTTTGCCTTCTGAAGGAACAGTTTGTATATCTTTTTTTCAGGCTTTCTGTAACCGACCTTGCAGGAACAAATCACTGGTTTGAACGGCTTGTACCAGCCCTTTCTCTTTATGAAATTATAATGATACTCAACCGTGTTTGAGATTACACCTACTGTGTACTTCTTTTTGAGTTTTCTTACCACCACTTCCATGCTAGGGTCGACCCTCATTTTATCCGTCATTCTTTTCCATGCCTTCCTGATAACCTTCATATCAGCTTTCTTTCCATAGCCATCTGCGAACTGCTCCCAGAACTTACTTTCCTTTATCTTGCCTTTCTGAAAGTCATCTCTTTGCTCATGAAAGGCCTTCTTCATTTCTTTTGCTGAAATACCAAAATACTTGGCTGCTTCTTTGTAAAAAAGCATGCTCGGCGCATAAACATACACGCTGCCCATGTCGAACGCTATGGCCCTTATCATCATAATAATAATCGAAAAGAAGAGATAAAAAGAAACCGGATATCTCCGGTTTCTTAACCAAATATTGAAAACAGCCAGTTCAGGAAGTCTGCAATCGGGTTGAAGTGCATTTTCTTTGGTTTCTTGTCCACAACTGTCCCGTCATCTTTTGTGTCATCGGTTGTGTCGTCAACCACATCGTCATACACAACTCCCAATGCTGTTGCCTCTGCTTTCATTGAGCCAGCCATGAGTGAAGGCAGTGTGCTAACAAGAGCCTCACCTGTTTCCCTGTCATACACGCTTGCATCAGCTTCTATTATTTCTATTTCTTTCTCATCCAGGCCCTTTTCCTCATAGTACTCTTCTGCTGGCATGTAGGTGTATGTCAGCCTTTCATATTCTCCGCCTGTGAGTTCTGCTATTTCCTTGAACACGTCCTCCCCCCTTGCATATCCATCAATCCCGCTAGCGCCTATTGTGTAGAATGTGATTTCCATTGCCTGCGCCCTGCTTATTTCTTCCATATAGTCAAATCCATCAGGGCAGGGCTCGTCCTGGTTCAGCCCATGTGGCGGAGCATCTCCCACAAGATAAACTATCTTTCTTGCATCAGGCCTCCAGTCCATGTCCAGTGCAACATGCATTGAATCAGCAACAGCTTCCGGACCGTCGCCGCCCCCATTTGCACTGATGCTTCTGATGTAGTCTGTCACAATAACTACATCATGTGTAAGGTCGAGTTTCTTGTACACATATGTCTTGTCCTCAGGAGGATGGTCCCTGTATGTCACAATACCGAATCTCACATCAGGCCTTGGATTTCCACTGGCAATCTCTTCCACAAGGTTTTCTAGGTTAGCCTTTACCAGTGTTATCTCATCGCTCATGCTTCCTGTGCTGTCCACAACTATTACCACATCCATCAGAGGGCTGTCGCAACCTCCGTCGTGCCAGTCACCATTCTCATCATAGTAGCCGCAGGTTGTGGTTAGCGTATCTTCTGCAAATGCAGCACTTGCTGTGCTCCCCAGTGATATTATGCCTATCATAAGAACAGCAATGAAATGCTTCAGTTTCATTTTATCACCTCTAGTTAAAGACTGCCCAGAACACCACTTTATAAGGCAATGAAAATGTTAGCTTTAGACCGAACAAAAAGAAACTATTTAAATTACCATTAGCTAATAACCTAATTATGAAGCTGGACAAGAAGACCATAAAAGTACTCTCATCAGACACAAGAGTGGATATGATGAAGAGCCTGGCCGAGAGAAGAAAGATGCCTTCAGAGCTCTCCAAGGAGATGGATTTGGCAGCATCAACTGTTATTGGGCATCTGAAACAACTGAAATCAGCAAATCTGGTAGAAAAAAGGCACACGGGGAGGAAATGGATTTATTATGAACTTACAAGGAAAGGAAGGAACCTTGTGAAGCCCAAGTTCCCTGTGCAGTTCTCTGTGATGCTTACTTTGGGAGTAATATTCATGTTTGTTGGGTCTGTTTACCTTTACAGTTCACTTGTTCCAGCACAATTAGGAGAATACAGGCAGACAACACCTATAGAAGCAGGTGAAATAACAAAGACACTACCAGAATTCACAGGAACCGAAGCACCAGTTTCTTATGAGCCTTTCATGAACATGATTCTGGAATGGTTATGGGCAATAGTGTTCTTCATAGGCCTTGCATTCTTTGCAGCAGCACTTGTAATCAAGTATGATTTGCCGCTCTTCAGGAGATCAACATGGCAAAAAAGAAAGAAGTAGAGATTGATTTCAGGAAGACAGTGCAGGAGAATGCTGAGAAATATTTTGAGGAGGCCAAATGGGCAAAGAGCAAGATAGAGGCAACAAAGAAGGCACTGGAAAAGACCAGGAGGCAGGTAAGGAAACTGAAGAAGGGCCTGAAGAAGAAAGAACCGAAGAAAGCACCGAGGAAGAGGAGAAGGGGCAAGTGGTTCGAGAAGTTCCGCTGGATGATCACAAGCGATGGCTTTCTTGTTATTGGTGGAAGGGATGCAACGCAGAACGAGATGCTCTTCAAGAAGCACCTGCAGGAAGGTGATATAGTTCTTCATGCTGAGATCTCTGGAGCACCTCTGACAATAATCAAATCAGAAGGAAAGCCAGTAACACCCCTTGCTGTGAGGGAGGCCGGAGAGTTTGCAATTTCCTACTCAAGTGCATGGAAGCAGGGACTTGGAAGCATGAGGGCCTTCTTTGCAAAGCATGATGAAGTTAGCAAGAAAGCGCCTGCTGGCGAATACCTTCCAAAGGGCTCTTTCATGTTCCACAAGAGGAACTACCTCAAGAAGATGGAAATAAAGATCGCAATAGGAATCATGTTCCAAAAGGACAAGGAAGGCAAGAGGATTGCAAAGCCCATATGCGGTGCTGTGCAGGCAGTGAACAAGAACGCAGAATACTTTGTCACATTAAAGCCAGGCGATATTTCACAGGCAGAGCTTGCAAAACAAATCAAGAAAAAGATTCTCATTAAGGCAATGCCAGAAGACGTCCCATTAATAGAGGAAATACCTCTGGAAGACATCCAGAAGCTCATACCTCCGGGCGGCGGCTACATATTCGGCGGCGGATGATTATGAAAATATTCATAGCGTTCAGGTTCACAGGAGAAGATGACAAGGAATTAAAGGAAAACATACAGGGAATCTGCTCCAGCTTGGAAAAAGCCGGCCATGAGCATTTCTGCTCATATTGGAAGGAAGATTATTACAGGAAAAATAATTTTACAAAAAAGCAGATACTGGAACACGCGTTTGAGGAGTTGGACAAATCAGACGCTGTTCTCGCTTTCGTGAACTCAGAGGAAAGAAGCGAGGGAATGCTGCTGGAAATCGGCTATGCCCTTGCAAAGGGCAAGAGGTTCATCTTGGCCATAAGGAAAGGCATAAGAACAACTTTCATACACCAGACAGCCGACCAGATAATCGAATTTGAAAGCATGGAAGAATTATTTGAAAGGCTCAGAAAGATAAGATAATTAAAATTTACCGAAAATTTCCAGTACTTTGCTTATGTCTTTGCTTTCAACTACAAAGATATCATCTTTGTAGCTGCCCATGGTGGAGATTACATTGATTCCATTGTCCGACAGTAAGGAAGATAGATAAGCTGTGACGCCTACTGTGATTTCAGCCTCTCTTGGGCTTATTATTATAATTTCTGCCAGATTATTCTTTGTATTGATTATGTTTCCCTCCAGAACATCCTTTGCCTTCTCCAGGCTTTCCTCCTCTATAATCAGGGTTATTGCTGATTCTCCCTCGACGACCTGGAACAAGTGCTTTTCTTCGAGGAGCTTGGCCAATTTAGCCAGTCCAGAGAAGGTGTAATAGTTCTTTTCCAGGGCCAGCCTGCATATTTTTGTCTTGATATGGACCTTGCTCCTCTTCAATAATCCTAGGACCTTCTTTTCCTGCTCAACATGCCTCAGCTTCCTCGCATGCCTTCTGGATGCTACAAGTATGGCATCAAAGTTCCTTTTCTTACTGACACCCAGTTCATCAGCAATGTGCCTTGCAAGGGCAGAATAGTTGACTATTCCTTTCTTTAGGCAGTCCTTTATGCTTGGATGCTGATCAATATACTCCCTTGTAGCTTTGGTTATGTTCATGTAATTAGATTGTATTGAGATTATATAAATGTTCTATATTGGACATTTATGTCTTATTTTATCCAAAATTGTGAATCAACTTTATACCTATCGAAGCCCAATACTTTAATAAGAGGTAATAGGGGTGAAAGATACAGCAAACCAAAGGGGTGGATTAGAAAGGCCTGCTTAGTTCTTATTATATTTTCAGCAAGTACCCTGAACTTGTCAACGGCAAAGACTTGGGAAATATTCCTGAATACCCGTTCGCTGAAGGGGGATATAATAGCAAGGTAATCGTGGCCGAGACAATGAGGTCTTGGCCTCTTGCTGTCATCACTGGTGCAAATTTTTTGATGCCAAAACAGGCGCCAAAGGAGCAGCTCAAATATCTGGAGGATAATTTCGGGTTAAATCCGAACGATGCTAAGATAGAGTACTATGACAATGAAGATCCTGAGACATATTTAGATATAATAAACAAGCTTCCACCAAAATCATTGCACATACTGCACCCCTATGACTGTATTGATCCAGCAGTATGTGCAGTAGAACCTGATATGCTATTCGAGCTGAATAGTAAGGCCAGTATCAAAGGCATAACCGAACATACTCCAAACAAAAAGATTCTGCCATTAGAAGAGATATTATCGGGAAATGAGGAGCTGCTTAACAATCCATACGTGCTTAAGAAGATAACCGGTGCAGCAGGGGACGGCGTAAAAATAATATACAACCC
>JBHIDR010000014.1:0-20568 GCA_046760225.1 Candidatus Aenigmatarchaeota archaeon | reverse complement strand
CTCTGCTGCAAACCAACCTAAAAATTCAGCAAGGTCTGTAGTTAATTTTTTAGGCAAACGCGTTATAGTTTTTGAAGAGAATATTTTAACAAAATATGCATCCTTATCCTCGCGTACAATCCGCAAATGTGGGTATTTAGGAAGCTCCAGGCTTATCTTCACGTCAAAGGATGGTATATTTGTGGGTACAGCAATCCAGTCTCCTTCATGAAGTTCTCTGGACTTTACCCAAGATAACTTACCATTCCGATAAACATAGAATGGCTGGTTGGCAGAAACTGTAATGTCGCTTCCATTTGAAAATCCCAAGGTGTAGGCATCATCAACAAAAAGTCTGTATAGCTTCTGAACATTTGTTAGTATCATTTTTCCGCTATCATCCATGGCTGGGACCATTATACTTTTTTGGGGTGTTACGACCTCTATCCCCTTTCTCCTTTCTCTGGCCCCGATTTTGACCGCACGCTCGAAAACCTGTTCAATCGGTCTGAGGCCACAAAGGCTACTAACAACCGGTGTCTCGGCAGATAAACATAACAGCTCAGGACCTTTCACAGATATAAAATTGGCTCCTGCCTCATTTGCAAGTGCCTTGACTATGTAGGTCTTCCCGCATCCAGGAGGACCATAGAGCATTATTCCTCTTGGCGACTTTATGCCCAGCCTGCTAAAGCTTTCAGGATGCTTGAGCGGCCATTCAACAGCCTCCTTCAGCGCTCCTTTAACCTCCTCCAGTCCACCAACATCACCCCATTTTACCTTTGGTATTTCAACAAGCACCTCCCTCATTGCAGAAGGCTGCACCATCTTCATCGCGTATTCAAAGTCCTCTGCCTTGACCTGCAGCTTTTCCAGCACCTGCTTTGGTATGGGCTCGCCCTCCTTCAGGTCTGATATATCAGGCATTATTCTCCTCAGGGCATGCATCGCAGCCTCCTTTGTGAGCGCAGCAATGTCAGCTCCCACAAAACCATAGGTTATCTCTGACAGCTTTTCCACATCAACATCCTTTGCAAGGGGCATGTGCCTTGTATGGATCTGGAATATCTGCTTCCTTCCTTTCTTGTCAGGCACAGCTATCTCTATTTCCCTGTCAAACCTGCCTCCCCTTCTGAGCGCAGGATCAATGGAATTCGGCCTGTTTGTTGCTGCAATCACGATGACCTTTCCTCTTGCTTTCAGACCGTCCATTAGGCTGAGCAATTGGCTTACCATCCTCCTTTCCACCTCGCCTGTAACATTCTCCCTTTTCGGAGCAATAGCATCTATTTCATCAAAGAATATTATTGCAGGTGCGTTCTTCTCAGCATCCTCAAATATCTTCCTTAGGTTCTCTTCAGAGTTATGCGCAAATATTCCTCCAAGCCCGCCCACAAAGTTTTCACATGGACTGACTGAAATATCATAGACCCATTCATCGGTTTTTGGCAGTTTTCTGATTTTTTCCACACGGTCCCAATATATGTCGCTGGCAAGAATCTGCTCAAAGCCCAGCCTGGGTGTTACATCAATAGTCGGTCCTTGTATAAGGGCTGGCTGGGTCATATTTAGATTACTAACCATATTTGATTGATAATTGCGCTCAAACTTTATGCGGTCAACATAATCCTTCATTATCTGATTATTGGACTTCTGCCAAAAACTGGCTTCTTCAAACTTTCTTATATTACTTGCACCTGTAAAGCAAACTCTGTATTGTAAACCGTCCTTTTGTTGAGTCTCGTACTTCTTTGCTACGATTCCTATGTAGAGCAGGAGATACATCAAATCATTAGCCAGCTCCTTGCTTCTCGTACCGGCTTCTATTGTTGGCACTCCTCGCTGATTCGGATATAGTGCTCCATCACCGCTGAAATAGCCCCTTAAGAAGGCTGTAATATTTTCTCTGGATAAGGAAAAAATACAGTCAGGAATATGCTTGGCTCTTGCACCATGCTGAAAGCCAAGTATTTTTCTCACTATAATGCTGGCAACCTTTGAGCTTATGTAGATGTCTCTGCCCTTTGTCCCATGCTTTACATAGACAGATACTTTACCAAATAATTTCTCGCAAAGTTGTCGTATTCTGGGTACTTCTTTCTCGTTAACCGAAAGCCTTAGTACCTCGCTGGTGGTGCCAGCATAATTATAGCTGCCCTCGGCGACCCATAGTCCGAGGAATTCAGCTAGGTCAGGAGTAAATTTAAGGATAGCTGGCATCGATTTGAACTTGGAATGAACTCTAATCTTGTCCGGTTCCACGTCCATACCAGCTGCATTGCAAAGGGCTAAAAACTTTGAGATGCGAACACCGATATTCTTGTTTGCAATATCATAAAGGTACTTTTTGTTATAGCCTAGGATTTCAGCCGCCTTGACATAGCCAAGCTTCTTAATGCACTTCTTAAGTAGAGCGCTCTCTCTGACCATAAGACTATAATCATTTTCGCGCAGTCCATCAAGCAAATTGATTTCCTTCAGTGTTCCGGCAACAGGTATTTTATTTGGGACAGCAATATAGGACTCGCCTTCCTTTAAATCTCCTGTCTTTATGCTTGATATCTTGTTTCTGTAAAGCGTAAATAGGGAGTGGTCCGCTGTAACTCTGATTTTTCGACCAGAGCGTGTAGTTACTTCAAACATGGGGGAGTTATTCTTGTGCCTTATTAGATTAACGACATCGGACCAGACAGCCTTTCCCTTCTCATCAAAGGCCAGCACCTTAAGTCCGTCAATCTTGTCTCTTTCGACAATCTCTCCAATAGGTCTTCTTTTTACCTCTCCATTTTCCATAGTCAGTACCTTCTCGCTATATGGCAGTGAACCACCATACCATTTTGACACTATCTCTGGCCCCGCAATTGGAATGAAGTGAGCTCCTGCCTCATTTGCAACAGCCTTTGCAAGAAGCGTCTTTCCTGTTCCTGGTGGGCCGTGCAGCAGCACTCCCTTTGGAGGATCAACACCCAGCCTTGAGAAAACCTCAGGTCTCTTCAGGGGAAGCTCTATCATTTCCCTTATCTTTTTTACAGTATCACCCAGTCCACCTATGTCCTCATAGGTCACTGTGGGCACCTTTGTCTCTTCTATCTTGACAGCAGTCGGCAGAAGCTCGACCTCTGTCATGTCAGTTATTCTGACTGCTGTATCAGGATTTGTCTTCGCAACAACCAGCCTGGTCTCGCTTCCCATGGGTATGAACACTTCACTCATCGATATCCCGAGTATCTCCTCGAACAGGTCCCTCCCGTTCCTTCTTCCTCTTTTGAAAACAGGGTTTGCAATTATTATGTCACCTTTTACAACAGGCCTCATAAAGATGTTCTGCTTCAGCAGGTTCGGTGATATGTGGAGCATTATGCCTTTCTCAGCCGGAGCAAGCACCACACTTTTTGCCTCTTTCACATCAGCTTTCCTGACATTGATGAATTCTCCTATTGATGTTCCTGCGTTCTTCCTTACAAGACCGTCCATTCTGATGAAATTGAGGCCAACATCAGCAGGATATGCCCTTACAGCAATAACACTTGTTTTCCTTTTGCCTTCCAGCTCTAGGGCATCACCTTCCTTTACACCAAGCTCCTTCATTGCCTTTGAGTCCATTCTTGCTATTCCTCTGCCAAAATCATCCCTGCCAGTAAGTTCCCCTACCTTCAGTCTTATGGTTTTTTCCTCCATATCATCACCTACTCTTTATTTTTTCTATTATTTCATCAACAATGCAAAGGTTACCGTATGGCACTTCCCATTTACCATCCTTATAACCCATGAAAGCCATGTCAGAACCATTTTTACGGGCCTTCTTTATTGTAACCTTGGTTTTCTCGCCTTCTTTTCTCAAAATTACCTTGTAATCATTATCATCCTTTAGCATGTTCCTTATACTTTTAGGTGTAGCATTATTGCTCTCAAGCTCCTTCAGGTATCTGCCTATCCTCATTGTCTTCATTCTCTTCATTCTGTTTCAACCTCCCTTGCTTTTTCGAGTTTCTTCACCTGTCTCTCGTTCAGAAGCACAGGGAATGTCTTGAACATCACCTTGTCCTCCCATTTATTGAAAAATTCCTCCATCCTTCTCAGGTGCTCCATTGCAACTATGAATACTGAATTATCAACTTTAATATGCGGCACCTCGTCCAGTATGCCGCTTCTATGGTATACATATCTGCGCTTCTCTCTTTTAATGATTTGTCTTCTCCCGTGCAACTTGGAGAAGAACCTGTTCCTCTCTGAGCGCGATCTGAATTTGCTGGAGTCAGTGTCAAAGCTTATTAGTATTGCTGTCCTGCCTCCCTTCTTCTTAACTACAATCTTGACCATTTTTACATCACATCCATGCTAATTAGTATGTATATACAGTAAACTATTTAAAGCTATCGGTTCAGCTCTTCCTTGTAGATGCTCATCACTTGTCTCTTCAGTTTGGCTGGCATTGTCACGGGCTCTGTTATCTTGAGTTCCTTCTTCAGAAGTTCGTCTTCCCTTTTCTTTGTTTCTTCAAGGAACTTCTTTCTGAATAGGTCTATCAGATATCCTCTGAACCCGCTCTTGTGCGCAAGGTAAAGGAATAGCAGTTCCCCGTCTCTTTCATCCTTTGTAATGCAATGCCTGGGAAGCTTTTTTCCACCAAAAATAAGATAATATTTCTTGTACTTCTTCTTGAGCAGGTTCTTGTGAAAACCTACTTTTTTCGGGTTTATTCCCAGAGCCATCAGCGTTATGAAGGTGTCAGTACAATCATAGCATTCATGACACCATCTGGGCTCTTTGCTTGCATCGAGCTCACCACATGTTACCTGGAATTTCGCCAGCTCAGGATACCTATGGTAAAGTATTTTCAATATCGCCATATCACACAGTGGCTCTATGACGCTTGATACTCCTATCTTGTTGTTCGAGAGGCACTGGATCATTGCACTGTGACCTTTAACACTCTCACTTGTCTGGTCAAATGAAGGATAGGTCATTATGCCATCCTTGTTCTTGAACCGGTGGTTGAATTCCTGCTCGCATCCCAATACTATACTGTTAGCGCTGAAATGCTGGGCAATGGGAAGTGATATCAAGCAAAAGCTAGCAAGCATGTGGCTATAGCCTAGGCAGGTCTCTGGAGTTCCCCATGTCTCAAAATCATTCAGCTTCTCCATCTCGTTCCTCACAATTACATGATCCAGACCAAATTTCCTTGCTATCCTTCTTGTGAATCTTAATTTCAAGGTGTTCTCTCCAGGAGAAACAGTATCGTTTATGTACGTCATCACTGGATCAAGTCCCAGCTCATTGCAAACACCCAATGAGAGCAGGCTGTCCTTTCCGCAGGAAAAACCCACAACAGCCCTGTTGTTTGTCTTTATTCTTGCCTTCTCTGGCATCTTTATCCTGCTGTTCTTGAATGAGTATCTGATTGAAAGAAACTTCTTTATTGTCTTTTTCGTGTTAGCTCTGTAAGCATCAACTGCACCAGGTATTCCTCCAAGAATCAGCTTGTCAAAGAACGGCTTGAACAGCGGAAGTGATGTGTTGTACTCAAGCGCCCTAAAGTTCGAAACCATGGGCATGTTTACTGTAAGCAGATAAGCCGTATTATCAAGGAATATTTCCTTTTGCCTGAATCCCTTCCATATTTCAGCAGGATAAACCAGCCTGTATTTGTCTCCCAAGAGCTCTGCTGTTATGCCTTTCTTATCAACTACAAAACTTATTTTCATAAGAATAATGAGCATCTAATTTATTAAAAATTATTTTTTCTTCTCCTTGAAAGGGTCATTAAATCCCTTTGGTACAGGTGGTAGAATACCGTACCTTATCTTATCGTCCTTTATTTTCTCTCCCTTGGGGCCTGTTACGTATTCTCCTTTAAATGCACCATACCTGTAGAAAACAAGACCCGATTTTCCACCAGGCAATTTATTTTCATTCGCTATCTTTGGTCCATGTAATTTCTTTCCTGCCAATGCACTATCTATTTCTCTGGCAATTTTCACTGCTTCTTTATCACTTTCGGGATATACTGTTATGAATTTTCCTTTCTGTGACTCTTTGGCTCCCATGACATCCCTGAGTCCCACACCACTTTTCACTATCTTGTGTGTAACGTCGTATTTTTGAAGTATGGGCAATACTATTTCTCTTACTGCTCTGGAATGTTCAAGATTAGAAGAAACATGAAGCTTTATTCCTTCCTTTCTCTCAGGAAATCCCTTTAGCATAAAGATGCCCTGGCGGCTATATCCCTCTTCTTTGAGTTCCTCCCTGAAATCACTTACCAACTCAGCTACCTTGTCTCTAAGACCATCTGAGCTTGTAACATAAGATATGTGCTTTCCTTTCTTCACTTCCCCTATCTGTTTCTTCAAGTAGTTAGCTGAAAATTCAGGCTCCTTACCTGTTTTCGGGTCTTTAGCTCTCCCCTTTATCTTCCCTATATCATCAAGAACAGAATAAAGGTCGTCTAAGTTTCTAGCACCCCTGATTTTTCTGGTGTGTTCCTCTTTTATCAGACTTTCAACTTTACTCCTTAATCCGGCGGTTCTTGTTACATAGCTCGTATCCAACTTTCCTTTCCTTGTTTTATCTATGATTCCTATAATTTCAACCGGCTTATAGCTCTTTCTTGCTCCCTTTATTTCACCGGCTTCTCTTATTGAAGAATAAAGTTCCTTGAAATTATGCGCACGCCTTACCTTTGCCTCACTTACCATATCCTGTATTCGAATTTAATCTATAAAAGGTTTAACAGCATATCTAATGTCATGAAACTTACTGTTGCCACACCAATTGACAAACTTCTGAATGGTGGTATAGAATCGGGCTGCATAACCAATTTTTACGGTGTACCTGCATCTGGCAAGAGCCAGGTGGCTCTGCAGGCATGCGTGTCCTGTGTAGAGTCAGGGAAAAGGGCTGTTTTTGTTGATACAGAAGGTGGCTTTTCCCTGGAAAGGCTGGAACAGATAAGCAGTGGGAAGAAAACAGCAAAGAACATAATCCTTCTTGAACCAAAGTCATGGAAAGAGCAGAACGAGAGCATGATGAAGCTGGAAAAGCTCTGTAAAAAAGAGAATATAGGATTGATAGTTGTTGACAGCATTGTTGCTCTGTGGAGGCTGGAAATAACAGACAATAATTTCAATGAGGTTAACCGTGAGCTTGCATCACAGCTTGCCCTGCTGTCAAAGATATCAAGGGACAGGAACATACCCATACTTGTTACCAATCAGGTCTATGCTGACCTTGAATCAGGAAAAATAGAGCTCTCCAGCAAGAACATTGTCAAATGGTGGTCAAAGAACATGGTCGAACTCAGCCATGCAGGAAGAACAGGCTGCAGAATTGCCCGCATAGCAAAGGCAAGGTCGCTTCCAGAGGACAAACACATAGAGTTCCAGATAGCACAAGAAGGACTGAAAGAAGTCTCAAAATTCCGCGTGTTCTGATTTAAATTTCTTTGCCTCTATATACTTCTGGTGTTAGAATGGGCCTTGAAAAGAAAAGAGGACTAATGGTTGCCCTTGATCAGATATCGTTCAGGGACATGTATGATTTCATTATTGGTACAATTGCTCTCTCAACAGGGGAAGACAACATAGTATACAAAATCGGAAATTCTTCTCTAACTTATCTTAATAAAGATGAACTGGAAATTCTTGTGGAATATGGGAACATTGTTCTTGACCTTAAGATGGCAGAGGTGAAGGACTATGTCAAGCCTGTTGTTGACAAGTACAGAGACCTTGAGATAGACGGAATTATTACACATGGTTTCATAGGTAAAGGTGCAATTGAAGAACTTGTCAAACAATTAGAAGAAACAAACATCGATACAATTGTTGTATGCGACACTTCTGATACTGATTCCTATTACAAAGATATTGTAGAAGAAGTAGCTGAAACTGCAATCGAAGCAGGTGCCAGGGGCCTTGTTGCACCCGCAAACAAGATAGTCTCAGTAGAGAAGGTATCCAAAATAATCAAACAAAAGAACAGTTCTGTATATTTGTGCTCGCCCGGTCTGTTCAATCAGGGAGGTTCTTTTGAGGACATACTCGAGTTAGGAGTAGACTATCCTATTGTGGGAAGAAAGATAGGCGAATCAGAAAACCCTATAAGGGAAGTTATAGAATGCCTAGATCTTCTGAAGTGAGTATGCATTCTGCATTGTAATCCTTGAGCCTCTCCAGCGCACCTTCGCATCTGTCAACCAGAACAAGCACGTAGTTCACTTCTATTCCTCTCATCAGCTCTATGCTCCTCAGGACCGATCCTCCTGTTGTTGTCACGTCCTCCAGAAGAGCATAAGGCCTTTTCTCCACCACCCCCTCAACAACTTTTCTCTTGGGGTCAACAGAAAGCACATTGTCACCAACTGCCCGGGCAAACAGCACGCCTCCTGTTGCAACACCTGCAAGTGCATGGTCCTTTATTCTCCCCCTTCCCAGCTCACCAGCTAATCTATAGCCCTCTGGACTGTTCAAGACAATGTCTGCATGAATCTTGTAGTGTGAAATTTTGCCAGAAACAAGATAATAATCTCCGTATTTGATGGCACCGAGCTCGTGAAAAAGTTCAATCAGGTGTTTTTTCCTGTTCAAGTACCCTCACGTGATTGTTCTTGCTCAGATTTAAATGTTTGTCTTCCATAGAACATACTATGATACTGCTCATACTCGGCATGTTGGACATAGGGGTTGGCGCAGCTCTTGTTGCGCACAATGCAATTGGTGCAGGTATTGTGCTGACCCTGGGTATTATCGCGCTTCTCAAAGGTATCTGGTCAATACTCAACGGCATAGCAGTAGGGTTCTGGGCAGATGTGCTCGGTTTCCTTGACCTGGTTGCAGGGCTTTCATTGATAATGGGCTGGTCTATACCATTGCTCTGGATATTTGTCATAGTAAAGGGCGCATGGTCAATGATAATGGGCATTGCAACGAAATAACGCTTAAATCTTTTCTCGGGACATATAATGTATGAAGATATCTGGAATTGGTGAAATAATTTCTGATGATGACTTGGCTGTAGTCGCCAAGAACATTGTTCAGCTTGGAAAGAACATGATTGATTATGGTCTTGATTCTAAGGACAAGGTAATAGGCATTTATCTTGACGGAACACCGCTCATAATGGCATTGGATATCGTCTTTTATCCAAGAAACGTCATACCGCATTACGACAACATCATCATGAGTTCAAAACATGGAACTATTGACATGGAGAGGATGAGCGGCCTAAGGAAATCTCCTAAAAGAAGATTTTATATTGACAGGAGAACCAAGACAGGTAGCCTTGGAAAAATACTCAAGGAGCACGACCCAGACGCAATATACTGCGTTCTTGAAGACCCGAATGAAAAGGCTGACATAAGGGCCACAAAGAAAGAAATACCATGGTTCAACTGGCCTCATGAGGAATTAGCGCACTTAACAGCACCAGCAATAATAGGATATACCATAAGAAAATATACCGGACCGAAAAATATCCTTAATCCTCCGGAATTCGAGTATGTGGGCTTTGATACACATCAATCAGTAGAGTTCTATAAACAATTGTTTAAGGCAGTAGTTAAGGAGGATAATCAGTTAAGAGAGGTATATGATGACTTAATTGTTACAAAAATGATAGAAAATCAAAAGGACCACTAAGTCTTCTTCCTTTTTGTTGATTTCTTCTTGGCCTTCCTTGCCGCCTTCTTCTTTGCTTTCCTTTTCACTTTCTTTTCAGGTTCTTTCTTTGCAACTTCCTTCTTTTCTACCTTCTTTTCACCAGGCTTTGCCCAATCTTTTTTAGTCTCGCACTTGGGATCAAGGCACATCCTGAAAGGTCTCCTGCCCTTCCTCCACACCTGTATCATTGGCGTGTTGCACTTGTCGCATATCTTCCCTATGGTACTTATCATTCCTGAAAGTGGTAATGGAAAGCCTGTCCTGCACTTTGGATAGCCACCGCATCCGACAAATCTCTTCTTTGTGCGCGGAGAAAATAGCACCTTCAGGTCGCTGCCGCAGTTCGGGCACGGCCCGAGTATGCTCTTCTTCTGCTTCATGCTCAGCACTGCCTTCTCAAGCTCCCTTCCTATCTTCATCTCATTGCTCCTGAACTCATTGGAGATCTTCTTTATGACCTTCTTTGCATCCTCTACAACCTTCCCCCTTTTCTTCTTTCCCTTCTCTATCTTCTCCATCTCCTTCTCGAACTTCCTTGTCAGGTCCTCTGAAACAATGTCAGGAACATATTTGGCAAGTGCTGCTGAAACCTTCATTCCAAGGTCAGTCACCTCTATGCTCTTGCCACTAACATACTCCCTGTCATAGAGGGTCTGGAGTATCTGTGCCCTTGTTGTTTTCGTGCCAATCATATGCTTCTCCATCTCCCTCACTATCGAGCCCTGCGAGAACCTTGGCGGCGGGCTCGTTTCCTTGTCAAGCAGGATTACTCTCTTCACAGGGAACATGTCCCCCTTCTTCATCTCTGGAAATATTACTTCATCCACCTTTGCATACTTGCCATAGAACTCTGTCCATCCTTTCTCAATTGTTCTCCTTCCGGTTGTAGGGAATTTTTCTCCTCCTATGTCAAATATCACTTTCACGCTTTCCCTCTTGGACTCAGGAGCAAAAACAGCAAGGAACCTCCTCACAATAAGGTCGTACAGCCTCCTTGGCTGGCCTGCCAGCTTCTTGACATCAGGCACTTCTGCTGTTGGATATACAGCAGGGTGTGCAGGGTCCTTTTTCTTTCCCTCATTTGGCTTCAGCTCGCCTGAAAGAAGCTTCCCGCACAGCTTCTTGTATGTCTTTATCCTTGAAAGCGATGAAAGTATGTTCTCATAGCCTATTTGCGGAGGAAGCTTTTGTGAGCTTGTTCTTGGATAGGATATATAACCTCCGTCATAGAGTGTCTGTGCTATGTTGGTGGTCTGCCTGGGTGACCATCCAAAAAACCTGTATGCCTCTGTTTGTAGTGTTGTCAAATCAAAAGGAACAGGCGGCTTCTGTTTGTACTGCTTTGTCTCTATGCTGACTACCTTTGCTTTCTTTGCCTTCCTTGCCTTTCCAAATGCTTTCTGTGCACTTGGTTTCCCCCAGAACTTACCCTCGAGGTGCAGCGGGGTTACAACAAGCTCCTTGTTTATTTCCACCTTTGCCTCTATCTGCCAATAGGGCTTTGGCTTGAATGCCCTGATTTCCTTTTCCTTCTTCATGAGGAAATACAGCATTGGTGTCTGCACCCTTCCTGCTGAAAGCAGGAAGAAGCTCAATTTCTTTCCGGCCTTTTTTATCGCAAGTGTCAGTGCCCTTGAGGTGTTGATGCCCCAAAGAAAGTCCAGTTCATGCCTTGCCAGACCAGACTCTATCTGAGGAAAGTCAAGATGCTTCATCACATGTTCATAGGATTCCTTGAGGTCCTGCTTTGTCAGTGTGGAGAACTTCATCCTCTTTGCATCATCCCTCCCACATATGAACCTTATAACATTATACCCTATCACAGACCCTTCTATGTCAAAATCTGTTGCAACTATGAAATCATCTGCCTCTCCTGCAATCTTCTTTATATTCTCGAAATACTTTTTTGCAAAAGCAGCTCTCTTGTTTATCTCAAACGTGGGCTTCCACTCATACTCCAGTACAGGATAGTTCCATCCACCCTTTGATACGTCTTTTAATGAGAAGAGGTGTCCAACAGCAGGCACAACAATGAACTTTTTCTTTCCCTTTGCGAACTCATAGTATTTTACCCCGTCCTCTGTTGTTACCAGTCCTGGCTTTTTTTCAGCAAGCGCCTGCGCTATTTTCTGTGCAGCATTGGGCTTCTCTGCTAGCACAAGTGTATAACTCATGAGAACATTATAATATAGGCATAGTTTAAATAGGTTTCGATTCTAGCAGAACTTCAACTCTTTCATTCCTTTAAGTTCTTCCTCATACATTTCCCTTACCTCCTTTGGCCAATTCTTTGGATCAAGGCCTTTCTGGGCAAGGAATGCAGCTATCCATCTCTGTATACTGCCTCCAGAACATCCAGACCACAGCTCCTCTTTCCTTCCCTTGACAGCAAATGCATTTGGATATTTTGGCCCATTGGAACTTGTGTTCTGCATCTCCAACCACTCAGTGCTCCTATCGCCTCTATAAGGAAGATAAGCATCAAAATCATATGTTCCTAGTCCTTCCTTTCCTCTCTGAGAGGCAAGACCAGCATGTGCCATCCACCATGGAGCAACAAGAGCTATCCTAATCTCCATGTCAAGCACTTCATAAAATATTTTCTTGAATGCCTCTTTTGTCTGGTTCCAGACATCAATTGTTTGCTGCTTTGTACCAACCCAGAGGGTCTCAACCCTGTGAAATTCCTCTATCCTGTCAAGACCATGTGTTCCTCCTGACTCGTTCCTATAGGTTGGTCCAGACCAGTCATATGTCTTCAGCGGCAATGTGGTTTCATCAATTGTCCTGCCCTGAAGAAATGGCCAGAAAGGAGGGCACTGTGCATAAGAGAGTATTCCAACACAGTCCACTCTATCAATTACCCCTTTCTTGTCTATATCTCCTGTAATCTTGAAGTGGTCGCCAACGTCTTCCCAGTTCTCCTCACTGGAGTCCTTGGGCACCATTACAAAGTATGCAACATTATACACGTTCTTAGCATGTCCGCTCTTTTTCGTGATTTCCCAAGGCTCGAATTTCGGAAATATCATTTCATGAAATCCAAGAGGCTTGTACATGTACTTTATCATCAATCTCTTCATGATGTTGAAGAGAGCAGTTACCTCCCTCCCGTATACCCATTGTCCTTTGCCTGGAGCTCTTCTTATCCATCCCATTTTTTCCATATCAGCTGCAGGATCTCCATTGTAATTCATTGTCTTTTCCTCACTTCTCCACAACTCTTCCCTGAACTCCCCCTTTCCTGCATAATGCTGGTTTTTTATTTTGTCGTCCACGAGGTTAATCAGCCTGTCAATAATGTTCTTCTGCAAGAAATCCTCGTCAATGTCCTTCAGCACAAGCACTGCTTTCTTGTCCTTTACATCAACAGATTCAACATAAGGCATCTTTATTGGACCAAGTGGCTCCATCTCAACCTCGATTTCTATCACATACTTCTCTATTGACATGCTCCTGATTCCTATCTTGTGCTCCTTGCCCAGCTTTTCTCCTATCAGCTTCCTCAGCCTTATCATGAATTCATGGGGCCTTGGAACACCACCAGAAACTATTTTCATTTTCACAACATCCTTCTCTACACTCCACTCTGTGACCTTGCCTGCTTTATCCTTATCAATGCCCTTTGAAAATGTCTCATTCGCAGTCTTTATTATTTCTCCTATCTCCTTCTCGAGCTTGGATACATCCTTGCTCATCTTGAATCGCCCCTCAAGTTCAAATCGCATCAAAGCACCCCTTTAGCTTTGTGAATAGCAGTTTAAATTTCTTTTGTTTTATAAGTATGCCTAAGAAAACGTCGCTGTTCATTCTGATTGGTACAGCATCACCATGCACCTAAGTATACTAGAGAATAAAGCTATTTAAATCTTGCTTTCCTTTTCACTGGTTCAAGTATCTTAATAATTTCCTCAGCAACAGAGTTCTTCAGGTCAAGGGGATGTACCTTCTTGTTTTTGAATGTTGCTTCAATCTCCCCGTATTCCTTGAAAACTAGGTCACCGCCATGCTTCTTGCTGCGCTCTATCTTGAACTTGTCGATTCTTGGGAAAATAACGAGCCTTAATATGTCCATCACAGGGTTCTCCTTCACGTCTCCTGCAATGCAATGTGCTCCATTTAGCTTCTCTCTTATCATCTTCTCATTATCTGTTATGAATATGCTTGACTTGGGAACAGAGGATGACATCTTCTTTCCTGGTCCCAACAAGGATGTTATCAGTGGTGTGTGCAGTGCCACAGGCTCTTTGTATCCTACCTTTGGCAGTAGCTCTCTTGCCAACATGTGTATTTTTCTTTGCTCTATACCGCCATATGCAACATCCACCCCGAGTGCCTTTATGTCCTCTATCTGCATGAGCGGATAGAGGATCTGAGACACTCTCGCGTTCTCTATGTCCCTGGCAATCTCCTGCATGCTTCTCAGGCCCCTTTTCATTGAAGTAAGTGTTGCCATTGTCATGACATCGTCCCAGTATTCTTTCTTGAATTGAAAGCTTGAACCAAGAATAAAATCAGCCTTAAGGCCCAAGGCCTTCATGCCTCTTTCCCATTTCTTGTGCTGTTCCCTTATGAACTCGTCAGAACCCTTGATATTTAGTTTGGTATGAAGGTCAGCAAGAAGCACTTTTACCTTAAATCCTGCATTACCCAGCTCCATGAGCTTGGTTGTTGTAACCATGTGTCCCAGGTGTATTGGACCGCTGATTTCGTATCCACAGTAAGTAACGGGCCTCTTCTTAGATTTTAGTAACGCCTCTAGCTCCTTTTCTGTTACTATCTCTACTACATTGTCCTTTATCAGACCCATCTTGCTTTTAATGTGCATGATATCACTTTTAGTAAAGATTTATTAGAGGAACATACATAAAGGTTTCTATGCAGATTAAATGCCTGGGCGGATTTAGGGAGGTCGGAAGGAACGCTGTACTTCTTGATGCAAAGGAAAAGATACTCTTCGATTATGGCCTGAAAGTTGAAGTCGGTGACATACCACGGGACCCAGGAAAGGTGGATGTCCTGCTCCTTGCCCATCCGCATCTTGACCACAGCGGCTCTGTCCCGGTGCTTTACAGGAGAGCATCGTTCCCTGCCTATTCAACCATATCCACATTTGACCAGACCCATCTGCTTTTGATGGACAGCATGAAGGTCGCAAGGCTGAGGGGAAGGCCAAAGCTTTTCTCAAAAAGGGAACTGGCCAAATTTGAGAGAAATCAGATATACGTTACCTATAACCAGCAGATTGAGACAGAGAAATGCGTCATAGAGACAATGGACGCTGGCCACATACCAGGCTCCCTGATGTTCACTGTTGATACTGGAAAGAAAAGGGTAATGTATACGAGCGACTTCAAGCTAGAAACAACCAGACTGTTAAAGGGAGCGGACATAAGTATGGCAAAGGACATCGATGTCCTTATAATGGAAACAACCTATTCTAGCAGGGAGCATCCGCCAAGAGTACAGACAGAAAGAAAGCTGCTGAAGATAATAAAGGAAACAATAGCAAATGATGGCATTGCCATCATACCTTCCTTTGCCGTAGGAAGGGCAGCAGAAATCCTCATGATACTTAACGAGCTTCCAAATAACATTCCCATCTACCTTGATGGTATGGCAAGGCAGGCAACCAAGATTATTCTGAAATATCCTGAGTTCCTGCGCAATCCAAAGGAACTGAAAAAAGTATTTGATGGGGTGAAACTGATAAGCAGTGATGAGGATAGGAAGAAGATAGTGAAAAGACCCTGTGTGATTGTCACAACAGGCGGTTGTCTGGAGGGCGGGCCTGTTGTCTATTACATAAAACAGCTCTACACAAGACCCGAATGTTCTTTGATATTCACAGGCTTCCAGATACCGCGTACAGCAGGAAGATATTTGATGGACACTGGCAGGTTCGTGACAGAGGGCTTTGATTTGAAGGTTAAGATGAGGATGGAGTTCTTAGATTTCTCAGCACATGCAGGAAGGGCTGGCCTTATCAAGCTTGTGCAGAAAATCTCTCCTGAAAAAGTGATATGCATGCATGGCGAATATGCGGAAAGGTTTGCAACAGAGCTCAGGGGAAGGTTCGAAGTCGATGCAATCGCTCCAATGAACGGCGATGTGATCAAGATATGATTGAGATTGATGGTTCTGAAGCAGGGGGCCAGTTAGTGAGGACTGCTGTTGCCCTGTCTGCCCTTACAGGAAAGCCAATGGAAATGAAAAACATAAGAGGCGCAAGACCCCAGCCAGGGCTCAAGACCCAGCATATGGAGGGAATAAGGACAATAGCAGAGCTATGTGGGGCTGAAGTCTGGGGGCTTGTTCTTGGCTCCAAAGAACTGGAATTTCACCCAAAAGAACTCAAACCAAGGGATATTACAATTGAAATCTCCACAGCTGGCTCAATAGGCCTTGTCCTGCAGGCGCTTCTTCTTGCAATGGCCAAAACAAAGAAAACAATAAAGATAAACTTTGATGGCGGGGGCACATGGAACAAGTGGGCACCGCCTGTAGAATACATGAACAGGGTTTTCCTTCCCCTCATAGACCACAGGGTAGAGTTCAACATGCTCAGGGAAGGTTTTTATCCAAAAGGAGGAGCAAAAGTAGAAACAGTTGTCTTTCCTTTTGAACCAAAGCCACTGGAAATCCTAGAAAAGGGTCTTCTGGCTGAAAGCTTCATAATTTCAATTGCATCTAAAAGTCTTCAGAAGAACAGGGTTGCAGAAAGGCAGGTCGAAGCAGCCAGGGAACTGCTTTCCGGCACATTGAAGGATGCGCACATTGAAATAGAATATAGGGACTCCGTGAGCCCTGGCTCAGGAATTCTGATTTACGCGATAACCCATAACTCGATTATCGGTGCTGATGCAATTGGAGAAAGGGGAAAGAGAGCAGAAGAAGTTGGAAAAGAAGCTGCCAAGAATTTTCTCTTCGAGTTTACGAACGGAGCAGTTGACCGCCATGCATCAGACATGCTGCTCCCCTACATGGCACTCGCAGGAAAAGGAAAGATAAAGACAAGCCAGATAACCCATCATTCTTTAACAAATATATCAGTGATTGAGAAATTCCTTCCTGTCAAATTCAGTGTAGAAGGGGAAAGAGGCAAGCCAGGAATCATTCGACTCTGACTTCCCTTCCCTTCTTCTTGACTTCCGCCTTTGGCATTATGACCTCAAGCACACCTTTCTTAAAGGACGCTTTCACCTTGTCAGTATTTATTTTCACAGGAAGCATCATTGCCCTCCTTGCAGAGCCATAAATCCTTTCCTGCCTGAAGAAATGCTTTCCCTTCTCCTTCCTCTCCCTCTTTTTCTCTGCTGTTATCTCGATTGTATTTTCTGTCACTTTCAGCTTTATCTCGTCCTTTTCAAAGCCAGGCAGGTCTGCTCTTACTATGAGTTCCTTCCCTGTCTCTGACATATCAACTGGAAAGCTTCTGAAGAATTTGGCTTCTGGGAGCCTCATCCTGAGAGTGAAGGGTTCTCTCATCATCCTGCGCATTTCCTCTTCCATTCTTGACATTCTCTCAAAGGGGTCTTCGAACCAAAGTGGAACTTTCTTCTTTTTCTTTACCATTTTCTCACCTATAAATACTTTAATGGCTCCTTTATATATTTTTTCAGTTCCTTTATGCCCTTTCCTGTCTCACAAGAATTTTCTCTTCGAGTTTACGAACGGAGCAGTTGACCGCCATGCATCAGACATGCTGCTCCCCTACATGGCACTCGCAGGAAAAGGAAAGATAAAGACAAGCCAGATAACCCATCATTCTTTAACAAATATATCAGTGATTGAGAAATTCCTTCCTGTCAAATTCAGTGTAGAAGGGGAAAGAGGCAAGCCTGGAATCATTAGCCTTTGACGCAAACAAAGAGCATGCTTCTCCAGAGAAAAGGAGCCCTTCCGATGAAGTGCTTTTTGTTTACTCTGAACCCATTCTTTTTCAGAAGCCTAGTCAGGCTCTTTACTGTAAAGAACCTTATGTGCTCCCCTTCGACATCATAATGCCTGTCATAATTGTAAAAAGTAATCACAATGTTCTTTAACATACCATGATAAGGGCATGAGACAAGAAGCTTACCTCCTTTCTTGAGGACGCGGTTTGCTTCAGAAAGTGCCTTGTTTCCATTGTAAAGGTGTTCTATTATATCTCCCATTATGACAACATCAAACTCTTCATTAGAAAATTTTAAATCATAAGCATCGCCTACAAGGAATTTTACATTCGGCCTTTTCTCCTTTTCCTTTGCCTCAACTATGGCTTTCTCGTCTATGTCAACTCCTATTATTTCCTTTGCCTCCAGATGATGCGTGAGCCTTCCTTCCTTGCAACCTATTTCCAGGACCTTATCTTCAGACCCGAGGTTGGACTGGATTATTGCTACCCTCCTTGGTATTGTAATGTCGGTTATTGCCATACTAATCTACACGTATTTTAATGATTCTTTAATATATTTTTTCAGTTCCTTTATGCCCTTTCCTGTCTCACATGAAACCTCTATGACCTTCTCTTCAACACCGAGCTTCTCTGTTGGCTTTCTGCCAATTATATCTGCCTTGTTTGCAACAGGTACCACAGGCTTGTTGAATGTTTCCTTCAGTTCGTTGTAAAGTTTTAGCTGTTGCCCTATTGTATAGCCGCATGTCTCGGACATGTCAAAAACATACACAATCATGTCAACAATAAGTTCAAGAACAACTATGCCCTGCTTCTCTATCCTGCTCCTCTTTGCCATTGGCCTGTCCAGCAGGCCAGGTGTATCAATGAATTGCACTTTTTTAAAACCGATTTCAGAATACCCGAACATTAGGCCCTTTGTTGTAAAGGGGTATGGCTGTATTTTCGGTTTGCTGCCGCTCAATCTTGCGAGCAGGCTGCTCTTGCCCACATTGGGCAGTCCAGCAATCACAACAGTTGGCATTTCCATTATGTCGGGAAATCTCCTCAGCAGTGGCGCGGAATCCCTTAACAAACCCATTTCCTTCTCTATTTTCCCGAGAAAGGAGTTCATCCTGCCATAGAATTCTTTTCTTAATGCCCTGCAATCCTGCGTATGCCTTGCAACACTGACTTTCTTGTAGTACTTCATCTGCAGTTCCCTTATCTTGTTTGCAGCCCATATCTGAGATGCCAGAGCTTTCTTCAGCTTTTCCTCTGGAACCAGTATCCTTGCCAGTTCCTGGTATATTTTGGGCATCTTGCTGAAATTCGGGAATGATCTTGAGGATTCCTTCAACTTAACATAAACCAGGTTGCCCGCTACTTTTATCCTCAGGCCCTCCTTCTGTTTTGCCTTCTCCACAACACTGCCACGGAACTCTGTTCTTTTCACCTTTTTTGCTGCCTCCCTGAAGGCCTGCCCGATCAAAGTCTCCCTGTCAAGGGCCTTAACTCGCTTAAAAGGGTTCTCCATAACCTTATTGGGTTTCCGCAAGCTTTAAATAGTTTTTTAAGATATTGCTCAACATGGGAAGACCCTCTAAAAATGCCATGCCTCCCCAAGGCTGGGAGGAGGAATTTGAAGAGACTCCTAAGGAAGAGGAAGATGAGGACGAATGGGACCTGACGCAGGAAGATGAGGAGTGGTAGTACTCTTTCTTTAAGAATACAAAACTATAAAAGATTTAAAATATCACAAAGTCATAGTTCAAGTGATTGAAGATGGACATGAAAGGCATACTGAAGGTATTTCAAAAAAATTGGTGGCTGATAGCACTAATTCTCATATTCCTGTTTTCCTATCAGATAAGGGCATTCAATCTAGTGCCTGACAAGATTCTCGGCTACGACCCCACTTTCCAGTTCAGGTTCACAAAGTATTTCGCTGATTGGGGCCACCTACCTGCATGGGACGAACTTACATACTATGTCGGGAGAGAGGTAAATCCCACCCTCGTTTCTCCTCTAATGTTCTATTTCACAACTTTGCTTTTTTGGGTTTTCAGTCCGCTCTTCGGCTTCTCTCTTTTAACAACAGCATCATATGCTTCTGCTATTTACGGCGCTGCAATAGTCATACCGGCCTTTCTTCTGGGAAGAGAATTATCAAACAAGTATGGCGGCCTTCTTGCAGCCCTTCTCATTGGCACTGCCCCCCAGATTTTGATAAGAACGTTCGGGGGTTCATATGACACTGATCAGCTAGCGCTTTTCTTTATTGTTCTAACACTCTACTTGGGCTTCTATGCCATAAGAAAGAAAACCGTAGGTAGTATATCACTTGCTATCATGGGGTTTTCAGCCTTCATGCTTACTTGGGGAATGTTCACCTATACAATTTTTATTTTGATAGGTTTTGTTATTGTTAATTTCTTCATTGAATGGTTCTTGGGGCACAAAGAATGGGTCACAAGAACAGAAAAAGCAAAAATAATGCCAAAAGGAAGGGAAAGAGTAAGTCTTGCCTTGAGGAACCTTAAGCTTAACTTAGCTATTATATTTGCTATATTCTTGTCTATAAATATAATAGGTTATATAACGGGGGGAGGAAACCCTATAGGGAGTTCTCTTGCTGTGGTCGGCTTTGCACAGGCAGCTGAAAGATGGATTGTAAACATATCCATAGCAGAACTTCAGCCTTTCAATATCTTCAATCTTGGGGGGTGGATAGCATCAACAGGAAATTTCCTGATAGGTGAAGGTGTGCTTGATATATTGACGTTCCTTCTTTTCATTTTCTTCATACTGTTCGGCCTGGTATATACATTGGGAAAGAAGGATACAAACAAGCTGTCGTTCCTTATCACATTATTTTTAATAGGCATTTACACGACATTCAGGGGCATCAGGTTCACTGAATTCACATCAGCCCTGTTTCTAATTATTATTGCAGCAGGCTTCGGGCTTGTTGTTGAATATGGGAAAAGGGAGGCAATGATAAAGGTCCTGGCATTAGGAGTAGGTCTGTGGATATCTTTCATTGGAATT
>JBHIDR010000013.1:0-20863 GCA_046760225.1 Candidatus Aenigmatarchaeota archaeon | reverse complement strand
TTTATTGCCTGGTCAACAAGCTCTTTTGGTTTGGCAACATGTTCTGGTACTTTTGGAGAGAAGTATGCATGATTGCGCCAGCAGTACTCACAGCGAAGATTGCAGGCTGTTATGAGCGGTGTTAATTGAAGACAGCGATGGGACTTGATGCCATACCACATCTGCTTGTAGCAGATGTCTTTTTCACCTGATTTCACTGATTTCTTGCACCAGAGGCAGAGCTTTACAGCTCCATGCCCGCATACTAGCCTGTAATCTGCCTTCTGCAGCTGTTTTTTCTGCTTGTCTGACAGCATAAGAGTAATAGAAATGCGAAGGTTTTTAAATATCTATATTATATACATTCTAGGTGTTTTTATGGTAGAAGAGAGATAAAGGACGCAGAGGAAGTGATAATGAAGAACAAGATGAGGGCAATGAAGGGAGTCTGCCCGAATTGCGGGACAAAGGTCTTCAGGATAATGGGAAAGGCAAAGAAATAGGCCTTTCTCAATTTATTTTTCTAGAATTAATGACCCCTCGATTCACCTCATTTGCGGTCACAGCTTTCGCTCCTTCCGCCTATCAGTAGTCATTGGGGCCAATTAATAATTGGGAATCAAAGTTTTTTAAGCTTATTCAAAGAAATAGGGCAGTGCTTCTGAGACATTGCCAACCTCTATGACTTCCATGCCAAGTGCTTCCCCTATATTGACCTTCTTCTGCTTGTAGTAGGTCTCGCAGAAAGTAAACTCGGGCTCTTCTATGCATTTCTCAATTGGCCTTACTGTGATTTCAACGCCTTCACCGGTGGGCACGAGCAATGTCATGACATTGTCCCTTTTCACTGCCCTTGCCTTTTCATACACAGAACCGACCTTTCCTATTGTTCCGTCCGGGTTTATTGTGCCTGTTATTGCTGCATTTGGGTCGGGCTGCTTTGCCTGGAGCGCAGCAATAGTGGCAACTGTGAGGGCAGCGCCTGCTGAAGGACCGCCAACAAGGCTCACATTGTCTGCCTCTATTGCATATGTGATGTCAAGCGCATCAGTGTCTATGCCTGTTATGTTCTTTGCAACGTCCCTTGCAACCTGTATCGATTGCTGGGTGTCCACCCAGAAGAGCAGTATGTCGATATTGGTAAGCACCTTTCCTGTGCCTGGCTTTGCCTCTACCATTAGCCTGGTTGTGACGCCATTGCCATCCGTGTCCACTGCTGGAACGAGCATCTCCACCCGAGAACCTTCACTAATCTGGGGCGGGACAGTGAGGTTCTTTATTACCTGTATTGGCTGAATAATTTCTTTTGGCTCCATGAACTGCAGGGCTGTGAGAACGCCTGCAAGGAACACAACCAGTACAACTAGGACAAGCTGGAGATTGCTTGTTTTCCTTCTCTTCCTGGCCATAAAAATCATTGCATCCCTTTAAATAAAAATGGCAGGAAGCATGCCTTTGGTTGATACAGAAAACCCATAAAGCTTACCCTGTCAGCCTTCTCCACGCCGCGACCCTGCAAACGCTGATGCTACAACTTAGGGCTGCTTTGAACGGAGGAAAGTATACTTTCTAACTTTGCACATTTGGTAGGATTTCTAAAATTTATTTCCTTTTTGAAAATAGATACTTGTTTACATCCACTTATCTGCAAGATATATGCGTCTTGATCCCATTTTTTATGAATTCTAGATTTTATATTGAATTTTTTTTCAAGTAACTCCTTTATTTGTTCTAAGATAGCCTTATCTTTTTGAGTTACTTGGATACGGGGCTTGTAGTATATCTTGCCTTTGTATGTTCCATTATTGGTTTTGCCGATATCACCTTCGGCATCACAAAACCCACTTATAAAGGCTGCTATGTTTTCCTTTGTCTCACTTTTCATATCTTTAGAGAGCAGCTCTTTAAGGTGTAAAAAAACTTTTTTTCTACGACACCTGAGGATTTTGCCCTTTGATTTTTTTCTAATCTTTGTTTTTAGGTATACATGAGGAAACAAAGATTTTACTATTCTCTCAATTAGCCCCAACTGTTCCAAATCTTTATCGCCCCACGTAATTTCGTAGTCCATTAGACTCTTTCTAGGGTCCAAACTAAACACATGGCTACAGCTATACAGACAGCCGTCTCCAATAGTGTATCCTACCAAATATGCTTCGTTCATTTCCATCACTTATCCTCCTCTGTTCCCAGTCTGACCCAGTTCGCTATAACACCAACTCTGCAGGACGGCGCTTCTCAGTTGGCTAGCAGGACCTTACAGACTTCCTGCACCGCCCTCAAGCTTCGACCGCACCATAACGCCCATTTGCGCTTACAGGGTAGGACGAGCCCCCCAGTCTAGCTCCCTGCCAATGAAATCTTGAATATCAATCTTTATAAATAGGCCCGTTTTGAGGCAGAACGTTAAATATATATTGGAGTTGTAACAATAAATATTACAATTAAATACAGCAAAACCTTTATAAGGAGGCTTAAGTAAACTAAAATGGGGTGTGGGATTGAATAAAGGAAAATTTATAATCATAACTGTATTTTTTTCGCTTGTGCTGACTTCAGCAGCAGGTGCCTATACAATAAGCGGCAGTGCGGACAAGATAATATACGAGACAGGTGACACAGTAAGAATAACAGGAAATGCAAGTGCTGCGAGTGTTCTGCTAACGCTCAATGTAACAAACTCCACCTCTGATGTTGTGCTCAGCACAACAAACACGAGCGTTTCTGGTGGGAGCTATGTTTTCTCTTTTTCTGCAGGTGCAGCTGATGACTATACTGCAAGGGTGTACAACGGCTCGGACTATGTGCTAATACATTACAAGGTTGTTTCAGAGCTGCTGACCCATGAGGCGAACCTGATAAACAACACGAGCATAATACCGATAAACACGAGCACACTTATTACAACAGACAATGCAATGGGAGGGAACTTCACTGAGCTGAGGGACCTCTCCAAGTCAGGAACACTGCATTATGGGTTTTACAATTTCTCAGGAAGGAACTGGAGCTTTGTTCTTGTTGATGAGAACTTAAACGAGACCTATGACACCCTCTATGTAGATGATGACATGGATTTCCGGCTCTACAATGATACAGAGGATAGTGGGGACGGGGACAATGTGGAAAGGCAGCTGAAACAAGGAAAGCTTTTCGAAAGCTATTTAATAAAGAAGATAGAGTTCAGTACAGGAAACAAGGTGTTCCTTGCCATTCCTGTGCCTGATTCTGTTTATGGCACAGGAGAAACAGCCTACTTCATGATGTTCGTGGAAAACAGCACGCACCACCTGAAGCAGGACCAGGCAGTAGCTGTCAACATCACAATAAGGAACAAGGCCGGCACTGTTGTCAACAGCCTGGTTGGTACCACGAACAGCTGGGGTTACTTCAATTCAAGCTTCAGCACACCGAGCACAGCAGGTATCTATACAATAAATGCCAATGACACTGCAGTAGAGATATTCAGCGTGGAGGCCTTCAGGCTCTTTGGCAAGGTAACCGATGTAACAGGCTCCCCCACTTACAGCTTTGCACCAAACTCGAAAATAAAATTCGAAGCACTTTCGAAAACACTTGCCGGAGCGCTGTTCAATCTTTCCTCCATATCCACATCGATAATCCTGCCAAATGGGAGCTCAACATCTGTGAGCATGTCTGTTGATTCAACAGGCTCTTATTCAGGTGAATGGGACTCTACAGGATACCCAACAGGCGAATACGGGGTACAGATAACCGGGACAGACAGCAGCAGCAACCAGCAGACAATAAACCTCGGGTTTGCAATCGAGACATTAACGCTTACAATACAGCCCATAAACACGAAGTATGTTGATGAGGCCGAGGGGCCAGGAGCATTTGTAACAGCATTCGCACCAGGAAAGAACATGACACTGATGGTGATGCTGCAGAATGTTACAGGAGGGGGATTCGGTCCTGAAGGGCCAACAGGCATGGTTGACATCGACAATTCCTCAACAGCAGACGATGAATGTGATGACTATGTGACCTTGGAAAAGCTCACAGACGAGAACGGGGTCTCCTATCTGGGCAGCATATCGTACTTAGTGAAGAACCTTACTGATGCTATTGACTACCTCCCTTCTGATATGCAGCCTCCAGGAGGTGAGGGACCACCAAAAGAAGTGCAGAGGCAGTGCATGATAATATTCGTTGCTCCCAACAAGACAGGGATATACAATGCAGTTGTCAAGGTTGCGCATCCGCTCGAGACAAAGGAAGCAGGCTCTACCTTTGGTGTGCAAAGGCTGTTTGCCCGGGGAAAGACAGTGGACTTCCATGGGGAGGAGTTCGGCTTCTTTGCACCGAACAGCACTGTGAGGATAAAGCTGAATGTAAGGGACCTTCTGACGGACACAGAAATACCAGGAGAAAACATAACAAGCGTAAAACTAATTGAGATGTGGAAGGAGTTCCCAGAGCCAAGACAGGATGTGTTCACTCCTGCATACAGGGCAGCTGCAAATGAGAGCGTTGCCAATGGCACGATTTCCTTCACATCACCAAACAGCGAGGGCTTCTTCCTGGCAAAATTCAGGTTCAAGGCTGATGTGGGAGGAACAGAGATGGAAGGAACAGGCGATGTGTTCTTCATGCTAAAGAAGTATTTCATCTGGGCAGAAGTTGACTGCGGCCAGAACTTCTGTTTTGTTAATTCAGGGAAGAACGTGACACTGAAGGTAAATGTTGTTGACATTGAGAAAGGAAAGTTTGTGGGCGGTGTTGGCGGGAGCATGAGCTGCACTGGCTGCACAGGTCTGATAGCTGAGGTGGACAAGCTGATAAACTTCCAGATTGAGAAGGAAATACCAACATCAGACTACAATGTGTCAAAGGGAGCTGTGACAAATTCAACATCAGGCGCAACCATAACGCTGACAGGGCCGAGCGCAGCGCAACCCACACTTGACATCCCAACAGGCTGGTATGGTGTTGACATAATACTCAGGGACCCTGACAACTCAAACATCACCTATATGGGATGGGGCTGGTTCGAGATAAGGAACTTCTTTATTGATACGGCTGGGGTGCAGTATGACGGCCAGAACTATACCATGAGCTGGGAAACAAGAAGCTTTGAAAAGAGCGGTGATGTGCTGTTCTCTGCTGTGGCAAGAAACCCAGGAACCTGGGACATACTGACTCCTGACAGCGCTCCTGTGGTAGAAAACGTGCTGTACTACAGCATGAGGGGACCACCTTCGCCTGTTTCATATTCATCCAGCGTAAGCCTCCAGAATGTCAGTATGGAAGGATGCTATGGGCCTGGCTGTACAGAAGAGATGTATGTCTTCAATCTGACAGGCCTGGAAAGGGAAGGAGAGCACCAGGCAAATGTCAAGTTCACTGTGGGCGGAAAATCTGATATAGGAAGCTTCTGGTTTGAGACATCAAGCTACAAGGTTGATACAAAGTACAGGGGAAGCGACCAGTGGCCTGTTGTTTTCGAGCCGTACGAGAACATAACAGTCACGTTCACTGCGACTGATTTCAATAACAGCCCGCACAACCTCAGTACGCAAGGCACAGGGCTTTACAGGATCTTCAATGAGAAGCTCGGAAAGCCTGAGAAGGCCAACTATTCAACAAGCTGTACAGGCAATGTATGCAATGTGACATTCAATGTAAGCCTGACATCAGGATTCTATTTTGCAGAGTTCAACATCAATGACACCAGTGGGGTGGAGAAGACAGAGGGAATAGACTTCTTTGTCAAGAACTATGTGCTTGGGGTCCCTGTTTTAAGCGAGGGATGGGTATGGACAACAGACAGCCCTGATTTTGAGTCAGGAGACGTCTACAACCAGGACAGGTGCGACAACCAAATAAATGCTGTGCCTGACACGTGCTCGTCCAACACAACCCATGTATGTGATGGCGTGGACATAGAGTTTTTACAGAAAGATATTAGCGACAGCTACAGGTCTGCACAGTACTGCATAGACACTGTTGGCCAATGGATGTGGGGGGACTGCAGTTATTTCCCGAACGGGACCGAGGCGTATGTTGTCAGGAATGATACGCATGCATGGATAGGGAACAGCTCAAATCTTTCTGCAGAAACAGCAATGACAAACTATTCTACTTTCAGCTTGGCAGGAAAGACATGGAACATAACCAATATTGATAGCAATGACCTTCAGTTAAGGCATACAGACGGAAAGATATGCGGTGAAAGCTGGGTTTGTGGCACAGGTGGCTGTGCTCAGAACAGCTATGTTCTTATACCTCCTCAAACCGATACAACCTATTATCATGGATATGTCAACCTTGCAAGGAGTGAGGGACTGGAAGAACAGTTCCCAGGATTCAATACAACAAAGCCAGCCTATGCTTATCATAACACAACGCACCTCTGGATGTCTGGAGGAACTGACATGAGCGGTGCAACTGCTTATGCCATAGACCAGGTAATACCAGACCCGTATGGAGGGGAATGGAAGGTAAAGTCATTGAGCAACAATGTAATGAAGCTTAGCGGGGAGAACGTGCTTGCAGAAACAGGGTCCTACATAAATACGAACTATACTCAAAGCAAGAAAGTGAAGATAGGAATGCTGAGGGAAGAGCAGATGGGAGCATGGACAATGTCAGGCAACAAAGGACTTGACATAAATGGTAACGGGATGACCAATGATACAGTATACTTTGCACTGACAGACAATGCGAGCTCAGGATATTATGACATGTTCTTTTATTCTGGTGACAGCAATTTCACAAACCCGATAAGCATCAATGACAATATATCCACAAGAACATTCGGGGATAATGACACAATAACACTGCTTAATATCGATCCGAGGGCAGAGGACATAAAGGTATATTCCAAAGGAGTAGGTGAATGGTCTGATATAGGTGAATACAAGCTAGGAGACAACATATCAATACCTGTTGTTGTTACAACACCTGCAGGAGCTGACACAACAGCGAATGTCACAGTAAAGAACGCAAGAGTAAGGACCACAGCAGGTGAGGAAATAAAGCCACTTGGAAGCGGGGTCACAGAAGAGATAACAGGAAAGGGCGAGATAAAGGTAAACCTTTCTGATTATGCTCTTGGTGCAGGCGAGTATAGGTTCGAGATCATAGGGAAGAGAAACGGCGTAACAGAAAATCTGGATGAATGGAAATGGCCTTTCACAAGGGTGAGGTTATTCCTGAGCAGGTCTGAACAGGGAATGGGAGGATACATAAGAAACTTCAAGCCGGTTTATGTCCACAGGTATGACCCTGAAAACTACGGCGATCCGGTGGACCTGTATACTGTGAATGACACCAGCATAGACATGTACATTGAGGGCGTGCTTGACTTTGACGGCTGTGACAGGGTTGTAGAGAACAGCAGCACAAGCCTGGAATGCCCCGGAGTATCCCCTCTGGCCATAAGCAATTGCCCTGGGAGTGTTGCATATCCGCCTGATGATGCTGGAATAGACCCTGTTAACAGGACATTTGTGAGCAGCCTGCCGGGATACTACTATTTTGTTACTGCTGCAAATGCATCAAAGCTATGGGTCAATACAGCCAACTGCACGTTCAATGACACATCAAGCACAGCACTGTATGATATGTACGACCCGATAAACATAACCTATCAGGGCAAGAAATACATGCTGTTTGTGCTCAATGCAAGTGCAACGAGTGCCAGCGTGGTTGTAGGTTTTGATGGCGTGAACTCTTCTGTGATTGAACCGCTAAGGATTTCGGACTGGTCAGGCAACCCTGCACCGAAATGGAGGGCAATGGCACTGACAGGAGCATACAATGTGAGCGGAGCAGAGTACATGGCGCTGCTTTCGAACAACACATCAGTTGAATACCCGATGTGCACGAGATGGAACACTGATGAGTGCGCAAAGAGCGCATGGTTCAGTACAGACGGCAACTTTACTGGGGTTTCAGGCACGCCAATTGGCGGAAGCTTTGCCACAGACCTCTACCTTGGAAGGGTGGGACCAGGCTCATGGGACGGAATGGTAATAATAAACAGCACTGGCGTGTCCCCGCCAGTACCTGCTGCTGACGTAAGGGCAGCTGATGATTCACCAGCCTACTGGTCGGGTGCAATATCAGAGGCGAGTGTTGGACTTGACCTTGACATGGACAAGTCGCTGGGCAGCACGTTCTACATGATAGGGTTTGACGACAGGGAGGACGGGCAGCAGGACCTGACAAACATACTGACAGATGATGATACCATGATTACAGAGCCCTGGTGGCAGAACAGCTCTGGTTCAGGCGCAGCCTACACGGATTATTACGGCAATGAGCAGGCTTCAATAAGCGAGCAGTGGGGCAATGCTCCGACAGGAATCTATTATGGAAACGTGAGGTTCGCGGAAATAAATGAGAGCTATCCATATGAGCTAAGGCCAGAATGGAACATAAAGAGGTACAACAAAACAGACATGCTGCTCTTCAAGGACAGGTGGACGATAAACAATACGGACAACATCACATTTGCAATAAGGATTTATGACTTTGACCAGTCAGCAATCCAAGGTGCAACAGCAGAAGTGCTGACTGTCTACAGGTTCGGGGCATTCGGTGCATCCAAACTGACAGAGAGCACTGACTATACGGTCAATTACGTACAGAACGTCACAGATGATGGGGGGTATGCACTGATAGAGCTGGCTCCTGTTGGAGCATGGCCTGATGGAGATTACATGCTGAATACGAACGTGACATATGGCAGCACCTCGGAGACAGTTGACAACTGGTTCCAGATAGGAGACCTTTGGGCACAGGCTGAAGGCGGTGGAGGTGGACCTTAATGAAGAGGATGAGTTTGTTCTCCATTGTCTTATTTTTACTTTTTTCCCTTCCTGGCCATGCAGCACTCACAGTGGGCATATCCCAGGCAGGAGCAGACCCAGGGACAGTTATGAAAGGAAGGTCCTTCACTGTTTCTGTTTCAGGATGGTCAGGCACAGCACAGGTCAGCCTGAGCCTTCCCACAGGCTTCTCCACATCTGACTCGCTTACGAAAACAGGGAGCAGCCCGCTTTCATGGACAGTGACAGCTGACCAGAAGCTCAGCGCACAGACAATAAGCGCAACATCCAGTACCCCTGATTCCGGCACATCAAGCAGCTTTGACGTAATACTTCCGCCCTCGCTCTCAGTATCAGCTGATTCAATCTCTGGCACTTCTGGCTCATCACAGACAGTGAACATAAACATACAGAACACTGGCGAGACAAATGCAAAGGACGTGACTGCAACCCTTTCAGGCTGCAGCCCGTCTTCTCTTGACTATGGGACAATAGCAGGCGGAGTGGGCGGCGGCGAGAGCAAGAGCCTTACATGCAGCTATACCATAAGCGCTACAACCACTGCATCAATAAGCATAACAAGCTCGAATGCAGGCTCCCAGTCAGCATCGCTCTCAGTAAGCTGCACTGACTGTGCTGGTGATGGAGGAGATGGTGCAGAGGGAGGAGAAGCAGCACCAACAGGAGCACCACCAACAAATGAGACAGAAGAGGCTGAAGCACAACCGGGCGAAACACCAACAGATGAGGGTGTTCCTGAAGGAGAAGGTGCGCCAGCAGGAGATGAAGGAGAACCAACTGGTGGAGAAGCACCCACAGAAGCTGCTGATTACACAGTCCTGATTGCAGTAGTGGTTATTTTAATAATAGCAGGTGCAGCATACTTCTTGAAAACAAAGAAGAAGGGCTACAGGTATAAGGCAAGAAGGAGATAGAAAGGCTTTAATATCTATATCTCCAAACATTTCTCCATGAGCAGAGAAAGGTCAATAGGGTTCTGGGTGCTCGGAAGCGTCTGCATACTTTTCGGTGCAATGTTTGCAGGAGCATCAGCTGCTGGATGGACAGAATCCTCAACAACCAGCATAGCCATCGGCACCTTCCTGGCATTCTTCCTTATACTGATTGGCGGGATGTTCTGGATAACTGTTGCAATATCGCATTTCGAGTGAGCTAGAAAACCCCTGTCTTGTTTATCTCGAATGCGCGAAGAGGATAGACTTTGTTGACTTCAAAACGTACATAGGACTGGATTTTTCCGGCTACCATTTCCTTTACAAAATCTTCGAGCGACATCTTGGAAAGCCTTTCAGAGAGAAGCTCGCCTATCTTCTTCCTTATGTCTGTTGCAACGCTTGCCCTCACATGCCTGGTTGTTATTGCTATTGTCTTTACCCTTATCCTTGCGTCTTTGAGATGAAAAACATTGTTCGTGTCTATCCTGTTTGTCCTGATGCTCACTACCCTGGCTATGTAGTCGCGGGTACATTCATGCCCAACAAAGGTCGTGTTCGCCTTCCCTCCCTTAAGGTCAGTGATTCTGAAGAAGAGCTTGAAATAATATTTAGAGGGCTCTCCCGTGAGGTCGAGCAAGGTGGCTGCCATCACCCTGCTGGGGATGGCGTCAGGGTCAAGTGCAAATGTCTCACCGAGCACCTTGTTTCCGAACATCTTGGGTGCAACAATCTGGTACCATTCCTTTCCCTTTACCTTTGCCATGTTCATTCACCCCTTTCCACTATCAGCTTGGCCCTTTCAGGGTCATATCTCCAGCCAGCCGGGAGCCTTTTAGTCTTGATGTAATACTTGATCAGCCTCCTGATTTTGCTTTCAAGAAGCTCAAGACCCCTCTTGGAGTGCGCGTCCCTCTTGTTCTTTTCAAGGTGCGACCTGAGCTTCACTACCTTTTTCAGCAGGTTGAACAGGTCTTCAGGTATCTTGGGTGTAATTTCATTTTCCTCCAGAATCTTCATGACAGGCTTTCCTGTTGCAGCCCTTACAGAGGGGATTCCATACTGGTCCCTCAGCACAAGCCCGATTTGTGCTGACTGCAGGCCGTCCTTTGCAAGCTTGACCACCAGTTTTTCAACCTCATCGCCAGAATAAGTCACCCATTGCGCTGGAACAAGCGGGCGCTTGCTCGTGGATTTTCCCCTTCTTCTTGCATAAATTCTTGCCATTAAATTTCACCGGATGATCTGGCCAAGCTCTGCGCTGAGCCAGTCGACTTCTCTTCTATTAATTGTGAAGCTATATAAATGGCTATGCCTACCAGCAGGAGGAAGGAGCCAAAGGCTGCAAGGTAAACAAAATAAGGAACAAAGCTTCCAAGTCCCAGGCCAAGGAAGATGAAGAAAGCAGATATAAACATTATTACGTAGCTCATGTTTTCAATATACTCCTTTCTATCACTGCCCTTGAGCCATTTCATGAACTTCCTTTCCTCTTTTTTTATTTCCTCAGTCACACCTTCTTCTGACATATCTACCACGCATTTCTATGTTGTCCAAGGACCTTAAGACCCTTTCCCAGTCCTTGTTGGTCTCCTTGTAACCTTGAATTATATACCCCCAAAGCATATTTAAATATTTGAAATGGGTTGACTTGATTGCCTCGTGCAGCACAGACAGGTCAACTGCCTGGTCCTCTATTCTTTTTGAGAACGAACCAAGGCCGAAGTCTATGAAATACACCCTGCTGTTCTTCTCTATCATGTTGCTTGTTGTGAGGTCGCCGTGGACAATCCCTGCTGAATGCAGGAGGCCTATTGCCCTGCCCACTTTTTCTGCTATTTTCTTTTTTTCTTCATCAGTCACAGAATTGATTAGCTCCTTCAGCCTTTTGCCGTCAATGAAACCCATTATTATTTTGAAATTCCTTTCATCCACTTCAATAATTGTTGGTGTGTCAATACCTGCCCTTCTTGCTTCGCTCAGCAGCCTGGCTTCCCTGCGCGTCCTTTCCTTCCTTATGCTCTGGTCCAGCTCCTCTATCCTGTAGCCCTTCTTTATTCGCTCCTTTATGAGTTTCTCATCTTCCCTGTAGAGCACTGCTTCAGCACCCTGTGCAATTTTCATGTAAATGGTTTGACATCAATGCTTTTAAAATTTTTTATTCAAGTAAGTTCAACTATTCATATGCTGAAAAGGACCCATTTTTTGTTTGCAGCACTGCTCTTCCTACTGTTCAATATAAAATTGGGATATCCCCTGCTCTTCCTTGTATTTGCACTAATAGGCACAGCTATACCGGACATTGACATAAAACTCATGCACAGAAGGCTGCTGCACAATGTATGGGTGCTTGCACTGATCATCTTCTTTGGAATGGGCATGAAGATAATGAGCACTGAGATTGCGATTTCGCTCTCCATAGGGTTTCTCTCGCACCTTATAGCAGATGCATTGACAGTAACTGGCATAATGCCCTTCTGGCCACTGCCAAAGCCAAGGTTCAGAGGGCCCTTCAGAACAGGCGGGGTTACAGAGTACATAATTGCAATAGGAGTCATAGTAGCTATTGCATATCTGCTTGGGGTAATCCAAGTATCGATTCCGTGGTAGTATGAGGTTTGAGCAAGCTCCTGATGTCAAGGAAAAACTAGAAAGAATAGTGCTTGCACTTGGCATGGAGCACATAGACACAGAAAGAGTGGTGTGCATGCGCTCATTCGGGAGCACGAGTGATGCTCATGCAAGAATATGGAGCATGCCAAGAATATGGAAGAAGGCACTGGGAATCAAGGCGCACTATGTCATAGAGGTGCTGTCTGAGAAGTATGATGGTTTTGATGAGAGTGAGAAGGAGAAGACATTGATACACGAACTGCTGCACGTGCCCAAAACCTTTTCTGGTGCACTGGTCAACCACAGGGCAAGGGTGTTTGATGGGAAAGGGGGGCACAGGACAATAAGGATTGGAAAAAGGGAAGTTGAAAAGCTGCACAGGGAGTACAGGAAATTCATATCCAGCCCATGAAATAAAGCAGGAACAGCAGGATAAAGGAGAGCACGCCTGCTATAAGAAGTTTCTTGAAGACCTTCCAGAAAAGTATGAATATCACAAATATGATTATGATGCTTATAACAGCGTTCATGATAGTGGTCCAGAGCCATAGCACAATGAGGAGCGCTACGGCAGGTATTATAGCACCCAGGATGTTCTTGAAAATCTTCCATATGAGAACAAATACTATGACAGCCAGAACAATGTTGACGACCATCCCGGAAATGCCAGGAATCAGCTGAATCGGCATATTAAGATTTCTGATTAGGCTTTTATAAATGTTGCAACCAAAATTGATACAGCAAAAGAGGTGAAAACGGATGAGAGAATTCCATAGAAGGAGAGAGAGAAGAGGAGGATTCGGTAGGGACAGAGGAAGGTTCGGAAGGCCGAGGTTCAGGGAGGAAAAGCCTGTAAAGGAAGGAGAGGAATACGATGTTGAGATAACCGAGGTAAGTGAAAGAGGAGACGGTATCACGAGGATAAAGAACTTTGTTGTGTTCGTTCCAGGGACAAAGAAAGGAGACAAGGTGAAAATAAGAATAAAGACCGTGAGGATGAAGTTTGCTGAAGCAGAGGTTGTGGAAGAAGCAAAGGAAGAAGCTCCTGCAGAAGAAGCTCCTGCAGAGCCTGCTGAAGAGCCTACTGAAGAGGAAGTAAAGGAAGCTGTTACAGAAGAACCAACAGCTGAGGTATTTAGTGAGGAGGAAACAGAAAAGGAGATTGCTGAGCCAGAAGTTCCTGAAGGGGACAGTGAGGCAGCTTAGGTCTGTTTCCTTTTTCTTTATATTTTCAATTTCTCCAGCTTGCCGAGCAATGTTCCGTCAAGAAGGTAGACATCTGCCTGTTTCCACAGCACTGCATTGTTGGTTAGCAGAGGACCAATAGGTCGGAAGTCCTTGCTGTTGAAGGCAGAGCCACCGCTCAAGGTATTGAAGGCAGGCATTATGATTGCTTCCCTGAGCCTGCATTCCTTCTTGTATCTTCTTTCAAATACCTTCTTGTTCACAGGGCAGCGCAGCCATACATGCTCTACAATTCTTGCACCACCCGAATAGAACTCAATAGCAGGGTGTGCATGTGCGATTATCAGGTATTCGCAGTCAAGCAATTGCTTGTCTGGCCATGCATGACCATGCACAAAGCCGAAATTCTCGATTCTGAAGCCATCTGAGTCATATACATCAACACCTTCTGGTGCAAGATACTCTATGTTGCCGTCATGGTTGCCCTTTACAATAGAGGTCTTTACCCTGTCAGAAAGCTGCTTCAGGAACTCAGGCAGCTCCTTTTTTTCCTGCCAGCTTATTTCAGGCACCATGTGCTTCACATCCCCCAATATTATAAGGTGCCTGGCCTTTGTCTCCTTCAGGAGCGAGTCTATCCTTTTCTGGATCCCAGGCAGCTGAGACGGGATTGTTATTCCGCTGCGCGCCAGCTCCTGCTCTATGCCTATGTGCAGGTCTGCTATCACAAGGATATTGTCTATGAGCACTGCGGGCTCTGTAAGGAACTTCATCTCCATAGTGTGAATTGGGGGGAGAAGCCTTTAAGCTTTTTGCAGCTCGATATATTGATAAATTTTTAACTCGGCAAAAAGAGTTAAAAAACGATAACTTTAAATATTTTCTGGGTATAACTATAATTATGAGACCTACGACAATTACCGAAAATTATGAGAAGCCAATGGACAGAGAAAGGCATATGCAGACAAGGGAATACAAGGCAAGGAATTCCAGAAACAACCAGAGGGCACTCAGAGAGCACGCTGAAAACGAGTCTGGAGAAGCTGTAGAAGAATTTAAAAACGGATACAACGCTCTTCTGTAGATTTTAGTCCTCAGGGCCTGCAACCATTATAACGCTGGTTGCAGCATCCTTTTCCTTTTGTCTTTCTAATCTGTAAAGATAGCCAGATACAGCGCTCTCAAGCAGGGGATCATGGGTTATGAGGAACACTTGCTCCACAAGATCAGTTATTTTCTCTCTGAGCACATTTCCCAGGTCCTCTACTGCACGGCTATCAAGGTTGTGGGTGGGCTCATCCAGCACAAGCCAGCTGAGCTGGGGCGCCAAGACAAGGGAGAACGCTATTCGAAGGGTTAAACAGGCTATGCTTCGTTCGCCACCTGATGCTATTCCATCAACAGGCACCCATCCTGTGCTGTCCTGCAGCTGCAGCATATAGTCACCTTCTGTAATACCAAGCCTGCAGCTGTAAAAGTCCTTATAGGGGTATGTGCTCTCCCATATTATCTGCATGGCCTGGTTGACAGCAGACACAAAGTTCTTTCTGAGTTGCTCCTGTGTTGCTGTTAGTGACGATTCGAGCAGGCGGAGCTGGGCTGCAAGTACATCTAGTTTCCTTATTTCTGCTCTGTATCCATCAACCATCTTGTTCTTTGACTCGAGTTCCTCCATCCTTTTACTCTTCTCGCTGCTGAGGGAGGAGATGTTCTCTACTCTTGCCCTGAGAGTACTTTCAGCAGCTATTACAGACTTAAATTCTGATTCGAGCTGGGCAATTGAAAGCTCTGACACAGCAGGCATCTGCTGCTTCTTGAACATGAGGTCAGATATCTTCTGCTGAAGCTCCTTGGACGCCTTTGTTTTTGACTGTATCTGCTGGCGCACAGACAGGTGTTGCTTTATCTTGTCCATTTTTTCCTTTAGCTCGTCAAATTTCTTTTGGGAGATAGAGATTGTCTTGTTAAGCATCTTTTCTTCTGTTTCCTGGGAAGCTACCTCCTCTTCCAGCTTTTTTTGCGCTGCCTTTGCAAAGCTTAGCTGGCTGTCAGCATCAACAAGGTCGCTTGCCTTCTGCTCAAGGGACTCTATCTTCCTTAACTCCTTCTCGAGCTTTCCTATACCTGTTTTCATTTTCCCTATTCTGTCCTTCAGCTTTGTTGCCTCGGACTTGAGCTTCCTTATTCTGTCCTTCTTTGACTTGACTATGGTCTTCTTCTTTTTTTCTGTCAGCTTCTGGTCGCATACAGGGCATGTAGCGCCTGAGGCAGAGAGCTCCTTTATGCTCTTCTCAATCTCTCCTATAGCTGCAATGTGCTGAAGCATTATCTCGTTCTCCTTTTCTGTCAGCTTTTTTGCTTCCTCCATTTTCTTCCTGAGCTTCTCTATCCCCCTGCCCCCCATTATCTGCTCCAGCTTCTTTTTCTCAGAAACAAGCTTTTTCAGCTCAGGTATCCTTTCCTCCTTAAGAAGCTTGACCTTTGCATCCTTGAGTGCAATTATCTTTATCATCCCCTCATGCTTCTTCTTTTCTGCCTCAAGGTCATGTGAAAGAACATCCTTTTCCCTTTCCATGCTTCTGATTACTTGCATTATCTCACTTTCTGTTTTTTCAGCGTACTCTATTGCGTCAAGCTGGAACTCGTCTATGTCCTTTCTTATTTCCTTCAGAAGAGCAGTGGAAGTGCTTATCTCGTTCTCTATTCTCATGAGTTCTTCCCTGTTCTTCTTCTGGTCTTCCAGTGTCCTTGATATGTATTTTTTCTTGTTCACCATGCTGTCCAGCTTCTTTTCAGCACTTTCCTTTTCAGCAGCAAGACCCTGGAGCTCTTTCTTGATTGATTCGATTTCCTTGAGCACAGCCTCCTGCTGCATTCCTGCCAATAGCTTTTGTTTTTCAGATGCAGCGAACCTGCACCTGTTCACAAGCGAAGTTGTTGTTGCTCTTGCCTTCTCGAACTTGTGTATTGCAAGGAGCTCGTCTATTTTTTTCATCCTCTGCCCCTTGGGGATGGTCAGGAACATGTCAATGGCGTTCTGCTCTGAGTATATTGCCCGGGTGAAAAGGTCGTAGTTCATCTTTAGAAGGTTTTCAATTTCAGCTGTCACCTTTGAGGGCTGTGGGGACTCCACAACAGTGTTGTTCTTCCTCAGCTCAGCAGAAGTTGACTTTGTCTTGGATATTTTCCTTGTGACCCTGTATTCGTCATTGCCGACTGAGAAGTGCACTTCGACTTCTGCATCCTGTTTTGGTACAGGCTTCTTCATCATTATGTCCTCGAGCCTTATCTTCCTGCTCTGCAGTTCAGGGAATGTGCCGAACAGTGCAAAGCAGAGCGCTGCCATCACAGAGCTCTTTCCAGAGCCCATTATCCCGACAAGGGCGTTCGTGCCCTCGCAGAAACTAAACTCGCTTTTATCATGTGAGCGCCAGTTCCTTAATTTTATTTTGGTGATCATTGCGAAGCACCCAGTGTTTTCTGTTTTCCTGTTAGGAGATTGAACAGCAGGTCTGTTTTTCCGTCCACAAGCAGCTCGAAGACCTCCTCTACCTTTATTCCGCACCTTGTTTGATTGAGGTTCTCAACAAGGATTTTTATTCCCTGCTCCTCTGGTGAAAGTTTTTGCTCCCGCAGTGCCTGGATGAGTTCCTTGTCTTCTGCAAAGTCCTCTGAGTCGATCCTTCTGCTTATGTTGAATATCACCTTGTTGCTGAACATCTTCTCAATATCATTGAACACAGGAGGCGCAGCACCTGTTGGGAGCCTGCCGCTTATCTTGGCAATGAATATGGGTTTTTTGCTGTATTCAGGGAGCTCTGACAGAAAAGACATCATTTCCTGTTTTAATAGCGCATTGTAGGAGAATTCCTTCCAGATGATTTTTCTCTGGGACTTCAAGGGAACAAATTCCAGATGCTTTCCATTGAAGATGTAGTATCCTTTTTGCTGGTCTGACTCTGTTTTGTGCAAGCTTGTGTGCGTTGTGCTCCCGCACAGCAATAATTTGCCGCTGTGAAGGTCCTTTATGTCCCTCCAGTGTATGTGGCCAAGCACATAGAGGTCAAATCCGGGCGGAAGGTCCTCTATTTTCAGGGACGGCGGGTCAAGGGGCGAATAAATATAGGGCTCAATGCTCTGGTGGAACATGAATATGTTGACTGCACCTGGGATTGGCTGCGGGTTCCATTCCTTTAGCACATCCTTTGCATAGCGCTCAGGAACACCTGACATCCCATGGATGGCCACTGTCTTGTCGCCTATATTAAATACAGCAGCAGAGCAATGCAGGTGGATCAAGAGGCCTGCATGCTCCAGGGCCTGAACAGGGTTTACCATGTGCGTGCTCCTTCTCTCATGCGTGCCGTGGATAGCAACAATTGGTATTCCGCGCAGGGCAAGTGGTGATATGTCTGTTTTTTCCTTTCCTTTTAGGTCAACAAGTCTTGTACTGCCGGGCAGGCCCTGGGAGAGCCCGAGTATCTTGGCTGTCCTGGCAAACACCTCCTGCTTGGGCACTCTTGAATCAAACATATCGCCTGCTATGAGGATAAGGTCAACATCCATGTTGGCCCTGATTGCCTCTTCCAGGCCAAGAAAAGAGTCTTCTCCTCTTTCTTCGCCAAATGCATGGCCGCAGTGGCAATCAGAAAAAATAGCTATTTTCATAAGCCTCGCTTAATAATGTCCCTGAAAGGATATAAGTTTTATCCTGAGAAAAAAATAAATTATATTAACCAGTTCGCAATCTATTATATAGTGGTCTCATGAAAAAGAAGACGATAAAGGAGCAGGAAGAGCAGGCGCATGAGCTTGGTGTAAAGGTAAAGAAAGGCAAGGACTTCATGAAATGGTACTACGAGGTCCTGCAGAAGGCAGACTTGATTGATATAAGGTTCAGGGTAAAGGGCTTTGATGTCTACATGCCAACTGCAATGCTCGTAATAGAGGAGATGTACAGGTTATTTGAGGGGGCGCTGCGGGCAACTGGCCATATGCCGCTTATGTTCCCGAACGTTATTCCTGAATCAGAGTTCAAAAAGGAGGCAATACACATAAAGGGGTTTGAGCAGGAGGTCTTCTGGATAACGCACTCAGGGAAGAGAAAGCTTGAGGAGAAGCTTGTGCTGAGGCCAACTTCAGAGACAGCCATGTATCCGCTATATTCGCTCTGGGTAAGGTCTCATCTGCAGTTACCACTCAAATTCTATCAAGCAGGAAGGGTTTACAGGTATGAGACAAAGATGACACGTCCTTTGTTGAGGTCAAGGGAATTCAGATGGATTGAGGCGCATAATGTTCAGAAGACAAAGGAGGAGTCGGTCAAGCAAGTGGAGGAGGACATGGCGATTTTCAAAGAGGTTGTGACAGATCAGCTGTGCATACCTTTTCTACTGCTAAAGAAGCCGGACTGGGACAAATTTCCTGGAGCAGACAACACCTATGCGTTTGAGACCATGATGCCTGATGGAAAAGCACTTCAGATAGCAACCACGCATGACTTGGGGCAGAGGTTTGCAAAGGTCTTTGGAATAAAATTCCTGGATGAGAAAGGCAAGAAGCAATATGCACACCAAACATGCTTTGGCATAGGCATATCAAGGGTATTTGCTACGCTGGTAGGGCTGCACGGGGATGACAGGGGACTGATATTGTCGCCAGCTGTGGCTCCAATACAGGCAGTAATAGTACCGATATACACAAAAGGCAACAAGGCAGCTGTTTATGCAAAGTGCGGTGAGGTGCTGGGCTGTCTTGCTGAAAAGGACTTTCGTGTTCATTTTGATTCGCGTGAACAATATACACCAGGTTTCAAGTTCCATGAATGGGAACTCAAGGGCGTGCCTGTGAGAATAGAAATAGGACCAAAGGAAGTGGAGACAGGGACAATAAGCATGTCAAGAAGGGACTTTTTGGAAAGGGCAACAATTCCTGAGGAAAAGCTCGAGGAGCACCTATTGGAAGTACTTGACTCAATAACCTTCCAGCTGCACAAGAGGGCGAATGAGACAATGCTTGTTCAGGGTGCAGAGAACTTCAAGGAGCTAAAGAAAAGGCTGAGAACAGGAGGGTTCATACGCATACCTTTCTGCATGCAGGAGAAGTGCGACAAGAAACTGAAAGATTCCACTGGTGCTGAAGTAAGGGGGACGCTGTTTGGTGGTGAAATAGAATTAAAGAAAGGGACAAAGTGTGCCATATGCGGCAATAAAGCAAAGGAAATCGCCTATGTTGCACAGTCTTATTGAAATATAACAATGTTATATTCTCCTCAAAAAATTTTAAATATATAATTAACGTATAGAGTAATAGCCTTTTCGCGAAAAAGGTAGCAAAAAATGGTGAGACAATGGATAAAACCGATACATATATGCTAGCATTAATTGGTGTACTAGTGATTGCAATAATCGCAGTAGAACTCATACCAATACCTGAACCAGTACAGTACGTACCTGTTATTAGCGAACCAGCACCAAAACCAGCTGTTTACAAGGCTCCGGTTATTAACAGCGGTTCAGTTACAACACTGACAGTTTTCGGAACAAGTTCATTAACAACACTACACGTGGAAGGAGGATGAAAAAATGAGTAAATATCTAACACCAGTATTGATCCTCGCAGTAGCGGTACTAGCAGTTGCTCTATTCATCAAGGGCGGCGAAGTGATAACAGCATACCAAGTACAGACGGTCAACCAAACAGCACCAACACTGAACATAACGTCAATAGCACCAACAATGGAAAACGTGCTCTGTTACGACTACAATGGTGACTTGCTGACACAAATGGCAGGAGCCAATGAGCTTGCGCTCAAGGGCGGAACAACAGCAAGGGTGATTTGCAATGGTACAGGAGCTGATGACAATGGTGCTTGGGAAATAAACGGTACTGTGTCCGGAAGCATTGACGGAAGAGTATATGATTCAACAAAAACATCTGCTTGCACAGCAGACTCAACAGACTGCTATGTGAACAGCAGCTGTGAAGTGCTCGGAGTCAAGAATGCAACAGCACAGTACTTTGAATGTACATTTGATCTCTGGTACCATGCAGACAACACATCAGATTCAGGAGACTGGTACGGATGGATGAATGTCTCTGACACCACGAGCAATGGAGGAGACGGCCAGGACAATGACACATTTGATGTGGACGAGCTGCTCGCAGTTGGTGTACCTGGTGTACTGTCATTCGGATCACATGCACCTGGTGATACACTTGTCACAGGGAAAGGACATGATGTAACCAACTATGGAAATGTACGAATTGACTTGCAGATTAACGGTACAGACCCGGGCATGACTTGTGATTCACCAACAAACATAGACACAAGCGACA
>JBHIDR010000012.1:0-21039 GCA_046760225.1 Candidatus Aenigmatarchaeota archaeon | reverse complement strand
CAGCAGGATATGTTATTGTTTTGTTTGCATTAAGCGTTCCGTTCAGGTAGAGGTTCACCGGGTTGGATGCCTGCTCAACATTATAGGCTGAACTATTGCTTGCTGATGTATAGTTCTCTGTTTCTGTGACATTGCACACATAGCTGTATCCACCAGCTCCCAGAACAACACCTGTGTTGTTCTCTGCTGTCACATCTGTGCTGTTCCTGTAAAGGCCTGCTGATGTTTCCGGATTGGTGTCAGTGCATGTTGCTGTTGTGGAAGTTCCGTATGTTACTGGTGATGGTGGGGACAGGACCAGTGAAGCAGTTGATGTTGCCCTGTTGATGGTAAGATAGTTGTCTGTATTGCTGCTGGCTGAAAAGTTCTCAGATTCTGTATACAAACATGTATAATTGTATGTACCAGCTGCCAGTATTGTTGTTTCAGACTGGTTGCCAGACCCACTAGCTACTGTATTATTGTTCCTATAGAGCGTTAGTGTTGCATTGGATTCACCTGTCACTATTCCACAGCTTGCTGTGGACGATGTCCCATAGGTTTCATTGTCCGAAGGGCTCAGGGAAACCTCAATTGCTGACATGGCCTTATTGGTTGTCAAATAGTAGGTCAGCCCAGTTGAATTGTCAGAATAATTGGCATTGCCTGTACTGTTTACCTTGTAGGCGTATGTTCCCGCAGCCAGTGTTGTTATTTCCGGGTTTGTTACTGGAGCACTGTCCCTGTAGAGGTATGCTGTTCCAATCAGGGTTGTTCCAGTAGCATTGTTTTGTGTACCGTATATTATTGTATCATTCTGGTTTAATTTATCATTAATATATAGATTTACAGGGTTGTCTGCCTTGTTTACAGTCACCCACCATGTAGACGAGCTTCCAGTATAATTATTATTGCCCTCGTTTACAGCAGTGTAATTATAGATACCGGCCCCAAGCACAAGCATATCCGGGTTGTTCACAGCTGTTCCGTTCCTGTAAAGTGTTACTGAAAGGTTTGAGGTTGTGGCAGTAACATTCGACTGTGCTCCGTATGTTATTGTATCGTTTGACATAAAACCGTTGATGAATAGGCTGGTGGAAGTTGTTTGTTTGTTTACTGTCAGTGTGTTGCTCTCCGAATCTGCTGTATAATTCTGCGTTGCAGTGTTGTTGCAGGTATAGTTATACGTCCCTGCACCCAGTATGAGAATATCCTGGTTGCTCACTGCTTCCCCATTTCTGTATAATGTTGGTGAAACTTCAGGATTGTCGGCATTACAGCTTATATTTGTTTCTGTTCCGTATGTTTCTGTCCAGCTCGGTGAAGCAACCAGTGTTAATGTTGTGTTTGCCTTCACCACAGTCACCCACCATGTTTCTGAACTGCCTGTATAGTTATCATTGCCAGCGTTGTATGCCGTGTAATTGTAAGTTCCTGCTGCAAGTGCTGTTATGTCCGGATTATTTACTGCTTGCCCGTTCCTGTACAGCGTCACCGAGCCTGCAGATGTTGTTGCAGTGACATTTGTTTGCGCACCGTAAGTGACGCTCTTGTTTGCTTCAGAGCCGTCTATATACAAGTTAGTTGTTGTTGATGCCTTGTTAATTGTCAGATAATTGTCAATACTGGAGTTTGCAGTATAGTTTTGCGATTGGGTGTAAATACATGTATAATTATAGACACCTGCCCCAAGTGTTTGAACATCCGGATTATTTACAGATGTTCCATTCCTGTAAAATGTTATTGTCGCACCCGCATCCCCGCTAGTGATGCTGCAGTTGGCTGTTGTTTCTGTTCCGAATGCTTCGCTCGAGGACGGGTCCAGCGCAACTGAAAGTGATGAATTTGCCTGCTCAACTGTATAAATCATCGTACTTGTTTTGTTCCAGTTATTGGAAGTGTCCTTTGCATACCACTGGTAATTGTAATCGCCAGCCGACAGGTCAGTGAACGTCCTGTAATATTCGTTTCCGCTGCTCGAGACATCTGTATAATTAACACCGTCAAACTCCAGGATTACAGTGTCCACAGCCGTATCATCGGTCCATGTCGCGTTGAACTGGTAGCTTGCTCCTGAACTGTATACTGCTGAATCTGCTGGTGATTCCTTAAGCTGGGAGTATGATGGCGCTGCTGTATCAATTGAAGCGTCGCCAGTGACTCTTATATCGTCTATGAACCATCCCCTGTCATGCGCATACATGTCAGCTGCAAAGTAAAACCTTATTGTGACATTTGAATTTCCAGCATAAGGTGTTAGGTTAAAGGTTGCCAGTTCCCAGCCGCTGCCATGGTAACCATAGGCTGACTGGTTCGCCAGCGAACTATCAGCATTGCCGGCTACTGTGCCGCTGTACCCTTCTTCGGGCGTCAGCCTAGTCCATGAGCCGTTGTAATTTATATCAACCACTCCGGCATCCCAGAGTGTTGATGCATCTTCAAAATACCTGTAGTGGTAAAATGTCAGTGTAATGTTGGTATAATCGGAAAGGTCCATTGAATTTACCTGCGTCAGGAAATCATCATAGGGATCCGGAGGTGAAGATGTCTTTGAATAATAATTTCCAGTCAGGTTGGTCCCCCAGCAGCTTGGTGGGCTGTGACAGCCGTTCATTTGAGTGGCATTTCCCCATTCCCATGGTGCCTTGTTGTCCGAATCATTCTGGAAGCCTCCTGCCAGAGTGAAATTGTCTTCAAATATTGCCTGCTTGATTGTGATTGTTCTCAAATCCGAATGGCTTTCACCACCTTCGCTTGTACAGTTAATCTTCCAGGAATAGTTCCCGCCTATCATTCCTGTTTTGCTGAAGTTCAGCGTCACGCCTTCTGTAACATTGTTGTCTGTCTGGTCTGTGACATCATTTATTATCAGTCCGCACGAGCTTACAGATGTCTCGCTGTCCGTGACATTGTATTCGAAAAGCACTGTCCCATCTATGTCCTCGGAGTTGTTGGCTGGCGATATTATGTTTATGGCTGGTGGCGTGGCATCATAAGCAACACTAAGGTTATTGCTGCATACTTCTGTACCATCAAGCGCCCCGTCATTTGGCGTTACGCACGCCTTCCAGACATCGCCATCTGATGTTTCTTGCGAAACAATAAGGTCTGTTTCATTCCTGTAGATTGTTTCCACTTGCTCATCCGACAGCGTCATGTTGAATATCATAACCTCGTCAATAATGCCATCAAAGTAATAGGGCGCTCCCGTGTAGTTCTGCAGCCCTATAAGGAGGGGGTGGTCGTTCGTAACAAATCCTGCAGTCAGGTTAAAATTTTCAACATTCTGCCCGTTCACAAAGAATTTGAGGAAGGTTGAATTTGCAACAATACCCACGTGGTACCACTCGCCTGCTGTGAGATTTACATTTGAAGTTTGTTTGTACTGGTAACCTGAAGTGCTGTTGTATTCGAAATACAGCTCATCGCCGTATGTCAGGAAACCGAAATTATCATTGTCATTGTATCCTTTCTCTGCAATGAAATGAATACTGCTTACTGTATCCGGCTTTATCCACGCAAGAATCGTCATCTCATCCGGGAGGTCCAGTGAACTGTCATCTGAAACTTCTATGTACGTTGATGAAAAGTTGTATGCTCCCTTCCCATCAAAGCCAGTAGATGAGTTCCATGTTGCATTTACATAGGCTGCATTGTTGCTGTATCCAGAATAATCCTTTATGTAGGTTGAATTACTTCCCCCTTCAAACGGCATGTTCAGGACTGCTATTGAAGAACCGTCCTTGTACCAGTTTGTTATGTTCTTTACTGTATCATTGTCTGCATCAGAAACATCATAAGTTACTGTTAAGTTATCAGTTGTGAGGTTACTGCCTGAGGTCGAATTCAGAATTACATTGGAGGCCACTGGTGCACTGCCTTCCCCTCCACCTGTTCCCGTGATATTGGAAACGAGATAATAATCCTCGTTATCAAGTGTTGTCATGGAAACCGTCATGCCGTTCTTTGTTTGGCCTGCTCCAATTGTTACTCTGTTCGAGCAGAGCGTGTTTACTGCATTTAATGACGTTACACCCGGGCATATGTAGGCCTCTCCTGCACCTGTGCTTGGTATGAGCAGGTTCTTCTGGACCACGTCAGACGGGTAGCTGGGCTTGTGTATCACTGCCTTCTTGTTATTCCTGTCGGTTTCCACTGTAATATCGCTCAAGTCAACATCTGAAGAGAAATCTATTGTCAATCTTGCTATTATATTGCCGTTGCTTCCAAAGGCTCCATGGGCAAGGTAAATATCCTTGATGCCTGTTTGCGGCACTGCTGTCACATCTACTGACGTGTTTTCAGCGAGGACAGCCCTTTTGCCCGGAGGCAGGTTGACTACAACATAACCCCCTCCTGAAGAATAACCGACACTCAACTGTATATAGTCATGTATCAGGTATGTCTCATAGCGATAGTACATGCCTGTTTCATGTTGTTCAAATGCCACCCTTACCGTACCTGTGGTACTGTTGTACCAGCTTTGTTTTGGTGTGTTATTGGACCTTATGATGGTCTGCTGCGTGGTGTCCCATGCGCTTGTAACTGTGTACGAAGTTGAATTGAGTATGTCCCACTGTCCTGTTGACCAGTCATAGACCCTTATGTAGGACGGCTGGCATGTCCCGTGCCCATCAGAACATTCTGCAGGATCATTAATCGGTGCGCATAAACCGTCCCTTCCTGTTGCATATCCCCTCCACTCGAATGTAAGGTTGTCCAGGGAAGTCAGACTCAGGTTGGTAAGGTTGAAATCAAAATAAGTGTACCATCTGTTAGTTCCGCTGCTCGCGGAATCATGATATCCCGTACAATAATACGAACTGTCATCAGACCATGTATTGAGGTAGCTTCCGCTTGATGTTTGGTATGAGTTCTGGGATGTTATGAAGGTATACCCGCCATTGTCTGCTGTCCCGTTGCTCGGGCTGCCCTCTGCAAATCCCGGGTCATTTGGCGTTAGTGTAATATTGTACTCCTGTCCGGGCAGCACATCCATGAAATATTCCCAACCGCCGGTATAATTGCATATCTGTGAACTGTTCTCATTCGGATCAGAAGTGCAGTTCTCCGAAATAACCGGACACTCCTCTGTGGTGAAGTTCCAGCTTGAACATTTGAAGAGCACAGTAGCATTCTGGGATGCTGTTACTGTGATTGTGGCATTATTGAAATTCAGTGCTGTCGGGTCTACTGCATACACTCTTGCGTAACCGGCAGTCTTGTTCGCATCTTGCACTGTATCTATATCAACAACCTTTTTGAATCCTGTTGTAATATTGACATTTTTGAATGTCACCCCGCTAATGATATGACCGACCGGCGTCACTTCAATATCATATACACCATCATCGACCACAAGCCTGTGAATCAGACCCTGGCTAATATATTTCGTAATTCCGTTTTGCTTGAACCTGATGGTAACGTTTACCGGATTGTTGCTGCTATCAACCACTTTCCCGTGCACATCTGCTTTGGACGCATTGACTGTGTTCGTCATCAGGCTGCTTGAAGCCATATACCCCATGCTGTCTGTACAGTTTATGTACCAGTTGAATGTGCCTTCTACTGTTGCGCTCCGCTCAAAATACTTTACTGTGTTCTGCGTTATGTTCGTGTCTGTATCCAGCACAACGCCATTTACAACAAGGGAGCACGCCGTTATATTGTACTCGCTTGAAACATTGAACTCGCTCATTACAATGCCATTGCCGTGCTGGGTATTGTTTATGGGCCATGCTATGCTTATGTTAATCTGTCCTGTTGTGTAATTGGTCTCTAAAAGGGGATGCAGCGATGCATTTGAATAATCACTGCTGTAGAACCTCTTGTCAGTGCTGGCTGTTCCTGTATCTGGAATAACAGCGATACCATGGTTTGTATAACTGCCATTGACCCATCCCTGAACCATTTCAGTCACATCCCATTCAACCCAGCCATAGCTGTTTGTTAAAGTGATTTTGTCGGAATACTGACTAGAGTAAGTAGGCCTTGTGTTCCAAGTTACATCAGACTCATTCCAGTTTGAAGTGATTAGTCTTGTTGACAGGTTTATTTGATTAGTTGGGTTTGTCGGAGAATCATAGAAGTAAAGCTTCAATGCAGCTGATGTTATGTTTGCATTTGCAGGGATGTTACCCGTGAATTTTATAAGTATGCCTGCGTATTTGCCGCCAGATTCGCCAGCAACCAGCATTGTCTGGCTACCATAATTTGTGGTTGGGGCTTTTTGATTGACAAATGTATCAATTCCTATTGTCGCGTTTGGCTGTAATGTTTCTGAAAACGCGGGATCTTCTGGAGTCAATGTGAATGTATAGTTCTCTCCTGGAACCAGGTCAGATTTGAAAAGTACCCAACTTCCATAACATGATTGTGTTTCAAGGTTCCAATCCTTACACTTGTACAGTGTTGTTCCTGTTGCTGTCACTGTGACAGTTGCATTTGTGAAATTAAATGCAGTTGGATCAATTGCATATGTTTTGTCATAACCCTCAACAGAAACATTTGTATCAAGTTTCACGAACTCGGAGATGTTTTCTTTAAGCTTTATGTTTTCAAAAACTATTTTCTTAACAGGACCCTCTACAGGATTCATCTCAATATCATACTTACCTTCTTTGACCTTCACTACATTGTCTAGTCCTTTGGTCTTCTTCCTGAGCTTCTTTGTCCTTGCGTTCTTGAACTCGACTGTCACGTTCTGCTTTTCCCCTTCAGCACCCAGCACACTTGCATCAAAGTCATAGTATTCTGGTGCACCGAATGCAACAACTTCTGTTGCACCACCTATGTATACCTCAAAGTAATCATCTTCTGTCCAGTTCAGGACAGTAAGAATGACGCTCTCACCTGAACTTGACTGGTCTTTGCTTAAAGTATAATCAAAATCAGCTTCAATGTAAATCGGCTGTGGAACAGGTGAGTCATGATGGAACACCACTGTCAGTGTTCCGCTTTCATCAAGTTCTGCAGAATCTATTATTGCATCATAAGTAACATCTTCCTCAAGTTTTGTATAAGGAACTTCTGTGACATTTACACCATAAACATCCACCAGCTTGCTGCTGCTTATCTCTTTCTCGAATCTCTTCGTGATTATGATTTCACTGAACTCGATATTGACATCATCTGTTGAATATGTTACAATATTTGATGAAGCAGGATATGTCTCTGGTGGGAAGGACGCACTAACATCTCCGCTCCAGATTCCACTAAAAATAATTTCTCCTATGAAGCCTTCATTGCCATTCACCTCATTATCACTGTCAATATATACATTCAATGTTACATAGCTATCGCCGCCAAGGAACGCTCCTGTTATGTTCGAGACTTCTGATTGCTCTTCAGGTGTTTCATTTGTTTCTGGTTCCTCTGTCTCATTCTGCTCTGGTTCCTGTGAAGTCTCTTCTGTTCCAATTGTTTCATTTTGTTCTGGTTCTTGTGTCTCATTTGCTTCTGGCTCCCCAATTGTCTCGTTCTGCGTTATGTTTTCTGTGATGTTTTGTTCTGGCTGCGTAATATTTTCTGTTATGTTCTGAGTCACATTTTCAGTGATGTTCTCTGTAATGTTCTCAGTTATGTTCAGCTCTTGCTCAGTGATGTTTTCTGTTATGTTCTCTATTATTTCCTCTTCTGTTATGTTCTCCCCAGCTTGCGGAATTTCCTCTGTAATATTTTCTTCAGGCAGTTCCACTCCGATCATACTTGCAGTAGCAAAGATAGTGATGTCCTCAACATAGCCTTCTCCTGCATCCAATGAATGATAATAATAGCTGTCAGCTCCCACACTTGCCTGGTAAGGGTCTGCAGCTGCTACTTCAGTCCCTTTTATTGTACCGCTTGCAGCCATCTCAACTCTTCCGTCAACAACTCCTGTAAAAACAAAGGATTTTGTTTCATCTGACTCCATAGAATCAATAGACCATGTCAATATTGTCCTGTCAGCCTCTTCTTGGACAACCGCACCCCCAGAATCCATTATACTGCTCTCAGCAGGCAGTATTATCTGCGCTGTAATATCTGTCATCTTTTGGGGCTGTATATTACGTATGCTATAGGCCAGCTCCTGCCCACCTTCTAGCTGGTTGCTGACAATGCTGAGCTGTATGTTCTCCTGCAGAAAAAGTCCTGTTATTCCACCAAAACTGATTATAAGCCCCAAAATCACTAGTGCAGCAAACACAATGCCTATTCTTTTTGTATGGTATTTCGAGAATGTGCTTATCCTCGGCTTTGCAGCAGGCTGCATAGGTTGTTTCGGCTTCTCTTCCATGGGTATTTTTGGCCTCACAGGCTTCCTGGTTCTTATTTTTCTCTGTATTCTCCTTTGCTTTATCGGCACCCTCAAATTATAATAGGCCTTCCTGCCTTCCTTCTTAGTTCGCTTCAGAACACCCTTTTTCTCCAGTCTTTTAAGGCTTACACTGACCTGTGACACCTTTGGTCTGATGTTAAGCAAGTCAGGATACATTATTCTTGCAATGTCAATAGAAGCAGTCTGGCCCTTTTTTTGTATTATCCTTACTATCTCTTTTTCAAACTCCGGCAGATTCTCAAAGCTATGTCCCTTCTTCCCTGTTGCCATAAAAAATACCTTGCTTAACATTAATTACATAGCGAAACAATATAAATAGGCATGTCTAGTGTAGTGTTTTCTTTAGAAAAAAGCCGAATAGTACATCATTTATGAATTACTTGACCCTTATGGCAAACTTGCCAGGGCTGGTTATCCCAGCTTCCTTTGCAATCTCTGAATTAGCAGGATCAACAACCACCAGTATGCCTTTCCAGTTCTTGGTAAGATCACTTGCCTTGCAAACAGGGCAGATATTGCCCTTTACAATCCTTCTGCATGTCTTGCATGCCCGCTTAGCCATTCATATCACCAAAGTGCATATATAATATAGGCATTATTTCTTCTTTGTCTTCTTTGCTTTCTTCTTGGGTGCTTCTTTCTTTTTCTCTTCCTTCTTTTCCTTGGCTTTTTCCTTTGCTTTCTCCTCAAGCCATTTCAGGTTGCCAAGAAACGGCTGCCTCATTGTAAGCCCTACTTTTGATTGTTCCTTAAGGCTTATTGATATCACTCTTGCCCTTACCTTGTCGCCCATCTTGAGTATCCTTCTGCTTGTTTTTCCAGCAAGCTGGGAATTCTTCTCATCATAACTCACATAGTCATCCATTACCTGTGATATATGGACAAGACCGTCCAGTGGCCCTACCCTTATGAAAGCCCCCCATTCTGTGACATCAACCACCTCGCCTTCAACAATCTCATGGTCCCTTGGCATCCAGGTAAGAATCACGAATTTTACCGGATAATGCACAGAGGGGTCGCCTGGAAGCACTTTTCCTTCCTGGACGTCATTTACCTCAACAACAGCCAATATCACTCCAATGTCCATGTCTATTTTTCCTTCATACTTCTCCTGTATGCTCTCCTTTATTGCAGCATCCAGGTCAAGTGCAAATTTTACTGGAGAAACTGCTATCACATCTTCTATTGTGCATACCTGGTACAATTTTTTCACCTCAAATTTATAGATATTATGCTCAGTACCTTTATAAGTGGATTGATTTCAGTTAAAATGCCCTTATTCAAATACCACATACTTTTTCTGCCTTATATATAAAACTTTTCCCCCTGCCTTCTTTATCCTCCTTCTCAATACACTGTCCTGCGTTGCTATAACATAACCTTTCCTTGCTTTTTCCAGCAATGCCCTGTCTGCGCTCCGGAACCCTGTTCTCAGCTTTCTCATGTTCTTGGTCTTTACTATCATGAGCGCCACCCTGGCTGCAACAGCGTCCTTGCTCCTTCCCTTTGCTATTTTATCCAGCTCCTTCATCACAGGTCCTATCACGTATATTCTCTTGCCCCTTAGCTGCAGGAATATCCCGATTTTCTCCTTGACAGCAAGCACCAGAAAATTGGTGTCCAGGACTATGCGCATATTATTTATTTATAACATCCATATAAAAGTAAGGTGATTGGATGTCAAGATATCCTTATGGATGCAGGAAAGCTCAGAAAAAGTACAGCAAGAAAAGGAAGAAGAAAAAAGGCTCCCATAAGTGGAGAAAGGTAAAATGATAGATTCTCATTGCCATTTAGAGCAACCTGAGTTTTCCGAATACCTCGACCAAGTCATTCAAAGATGCCGCAATGCTGGACTCAGGGCTGTTGTTTCTTCCTGCTCCCGGCCTGTTGACTTCGAGAAGTCGTTAAATATAGCCAATAAGTACAAAGGATTTGTATTCATAACAGCTGGCTTCCATCCTGAGTTCATGAAGAAAATAACAGAAGAAGGAATGTCTGAATACATCAAGAAAATAATCAACAACAAGGACAAGATAGTTGGAATAGGTGAGGTTGGCCTTGACTATGCCTGGATCAAGGAGCCTGAGCTGCAGGAAAAATCAAGAAAGCTCTTTGCTGAAATGATTAGGCTAGCAAACAGGCTCAATCTCCCGCTTGTCATACACTCCAGGGACGCGCACCCAGACACATTGAGGATCCTTGAGGAGAACAAGGCAAGCAGGGTGCTGCTTCATATGTGGGGAGGCCATCATAAGGAACTAATGGACAAGGTCAATGAGCTAGGCTATTTTGTCTCCCTCAACACAACCGTGTTGCGGAGCAAGGGCTACAGGAAGGTAGCAAGAGATACCCCGCTTGAAAGGATGATGTTGGAAACAGATTCTCCCTGGCTCGGAGTTAAGAAGCAGGATGATTCATGGGTAATAGACCAGAGCATCAGGAACGAGCCCACAGCAATAAAAATAGTTGCCCGGAAAATAGCTGAAATCAAGAAACTGTCCTTCGACAAGATATGGGAAGCCTGTAGAAATAATGCAATCAGCTTCTTTGCTTTGAAGCTTTAAATATTTCTGGAACTAGGCTTTATCAGGGAGAATTTTATGGCTGTTTTTAAGAACTTCAGGAAAAAGCTCGGCAGGTTGTCTGAGGACAAGGCCAAGGTCGCACTCTTTGTGGACGGGCCCAACATGATAAGGAAGGAGTTCAACATTGATTTGCGCGACCTGCGCAGAAGGGTTGAGAAGTATGGAAGGATAATCATAGGAAAGGTCTTTCTCAACCAGTTCGCAAGCGAGAAGCTCATAGAGGCTGTTGCAAACGAGGGATTCGAGTCAATTATTGCCCTCGGAGACCCTGAGCAGAAAACAGATGTTGACGTGACAGTGTGCGTGCATGCCATGGAGGCAATAGGCAATCCTGAAATCGATATAATTGCACTGGCAACCCGGGATGCTGACTTTTTGGCCCTTGTCCAGAAAGCAAAGGAAAAGGGCAAGGTTGTTGTTTTGATTGGCGCTAAGCCCGGTCTTGCAACCAGCCTGAAGCACGCCTCAGACCACGTAGAACTTGTTGGCTAGTTTTTCTCCCTTTTTCTTCCTTTTTATCTCAAACAAATGAGCTGTAAGCGTCTTCCTTTGGAGTTGACTGATAAGTTTCTCTCTTCTCTCTCGGATTAATTCCTTCATCCATAGCAAATTTTCTCATGTCGCACATCACTGTTCACCTTATTTACTATTACTCAGAAGTAATATATAAAGCTATCCTTTTTAAAGTTTATGCCAGACTGTACCTCAGCATTGCTCCTATGCCTCCTAATGCTGCCAGCTGGCTCCCTTCCTTTGTCTCCCTTGAAACAACCTCCAGCTCTGTGCCATATTCCTTTACCATCTCCTCCATTGCCTCCTCTATGTCCCTCTCGCCCATTAAATTAACAGGTCCTTTGCATTTAGGGCATTTTTCCTGGCTTATCTTTGCTTTCTTTATGAATTTTTTGTATGAATAGCCGCAGCTGCATACGAATTCTGCTTCTATCCAGTCCAGTTTTTCGGAAATAAGCAATATATCAACTGCGCCTGCCTCTAAAGCCCTTAAAACAGCCTGGATTCCGTACGTGACCAGCCCTGTTTCCTTTTGCAGGTGCTCAAAGAATTTTTTCAGTATTTCCTTTTCCTTTGCAACAGCTGCCTGTGCAATAAGGTCCTTGCCCCTTTCAAGAAGCTCATGCAAGCCAGCTTCATCAGCATACCCAGTGCTTCTTACTCCAAGTATCCTGTTCTTTATGCTTGCCTGGAGAAATTCACCCCTCATAAAGTCATCCTTTGCAGGCCCTGGTCCTCCCAGGATTATGCCCCTTATGTCATCACCAAGCACATTCTTCATGGATTCAGCAACAGACTTGAAGAAGTCATGTATCAGGCCTTCCCTTACTCTCTGAAAACGAGCAGCTGATTGGCCTCCTTTAGCTACCTTTCCTGGAACTATTGAATCAATATGTTTGACAACATTTATGGTCTTTCCTCTCAGAATCCCTATTGTGGCCTCACTGAGGTCCAGCACAACCAGCCCATACACCTCCTTTTCCCTGACCATGTCAAGAAGCGGCTCCATCCTGAATGTCTGGCCGCACCAGTACATCTTTACTTTAAGTGTTTCTGGCGGCTCCACACCCCAGACCTTTATGTCGCTCATACCCTCTTTTTCAGAGATATTGCCGCTGAAAACAGCCAGGCCATTAGTAGGTGTTCTGGCATAGACCTTGAGGTGCTGTATTGCCTTCTCGAGCGCACCCAGGACGTTCTTTCTGGTTGACTTGCTCTTTATGTTCACAGCAGTGCCCTGCTCCTGCTTTAGCTGGTTAATCACATCAACCAGCTTGTAGCCTGCTGGTATATAAACTGTGACAAGCTCTGTATGCCTTCCCTTGATCCTCTGCAGTTCCTCAATCAGTTTCTTCAGTTTTTTGATATTCTTGTCATCAGCCATAGAGCTCACACTAGAAGAATTTGGTCAAAGTTTTCTCTTGGTTTGCATAGAAAGTGTATTCTTTTGGTGATATTTAAAATTAGGCAGTCACTGGTACATGCTCAGTTCATGCTTGTCTTTCTTTCTCCTTGGCTCCTCTCCAATTATCCCAAGGCTTCTCAGTACCACCTTGTCAGCTGACCTGGGATCATAGGTGCCATGGGGCAGTTCCTTACCAAGTATCGTAGTGTCTGCAAGATTCATGCCCGTAAGATAAGATGTCTCCTTCTTTTTCTTGCTTTTCTTCTTTTTTGACATGAAAACCACTAATATATTTACTACTAACTAGTATATAAAGTTAACTATCTCTCCTTCAGCTTGGTGGTTAGCTTATCATAGAAGTCCTTGTCCTCTATTGTCCAGTAGCTCTTGCTGCGGTCCTCATTTGTGCCTTCATAGACACCCAGAACCTCTTTCTCACCCGTTGTCATGCTCCTTTCAACAACAACCCGTATTTTCATGCCATTAATATCTACTTCCTCTACCTTGTACCTTCCAAAAGCATCAACAGCACTAAACCCGCCCATTGGCGAAGTAGAAGTCCTTCTTTTCCCTCCTAGCTTGCCCTCTTTCTTTAGCTTTTTTATTATATTTCCCATTTTTCAGGCCTCCACTAAGAATTTGCTCCCGAATCCTATCTCCTTCACCTTCATTGCTCCCTTTATGTCATCCACAAAATCCTTAAGAATGTCTTCCTTCTCCCTGCCTATCACAACCTTTTTTACCTCTGCATTCAAGGGAAGCCTGTTCTCTTGCTTCCACTGCCTTATGGCAGCAAGCACTGAAACCGCAGCATCACCAGCTTTCTCAAACACAGCTAGTTCAGGTTTCTTTTCAACCTTGGGCCAGGAAGAAATATGAATGCTCTTTTCCTTTTCAAATTCTTTGAAGAGCCTTTGCCATATCTCCTCAGTTATGTGCGGAAGAACAGGGGCAAGCATCTTTACAACTGACAACATCACTGTATACAGTGTCTGCTGCGCAGCCTCCTTATCTCCTTCTCCATAAAGCCTGTGTTTTATCATCTCAATATAATTGTCTGCAACAGTATTCCACAGGAAGCTCTCTGTCCTCTGCATTGCAGCTGAGAAATTATATTCGTCCCATGATTTCGTGTTCTCCTCTATCAGCTTTGCTAGCTTTGCCAGAATCCACTTGTCAACTGCCCTTGTCTTCACTTTCTTCTTTTCAAAGCCTTCAAGCTGCATTGAAGTGAACCTGCCCATGTTCCACAGCTTCTGTAGCAGCCTGCTCGCATGCCCAACATCCTTCCATTTGAAGGCTGTGTCCATTCCCAAGGAGAGCAGGCCTGCAAAATACCTGAATGCATCAGCACTGTTCTTCTCTATTACTTCCAGTGGATCCACAACATTTCCCTTGCTTGCATGCATCGGAGTTCCATCAGGTCCCATGATATAGCCGCTCAATACAATGTTCTTGAAAGGAATATCACCAACCATCTGAAGGGTTCTGAGGATTGTGTAGAACGCCCATGTCCTTATTATGTCATGGGCCTGTGGCCTGACATCCATTGGGAAGAGCTTTTTGAACATCTTGTCATCCCTGAGCCAGTAACTATTGAAGAGCACTGTTAAGGACGAATCCATCCAAGTATCAAAAACAAGCTCGCTTCCTTTGAACCTTCCTCCGCACTTACAGCTTTCTTTTGGAGGCTTTGTCCTTAGAGGATTGATATAGCACTGCTCTTCCTTTGCTAATACCACATCTTCGCACTTGTCACATTCCCATAATGGAAGCGGGGTTGCCAGATATCTTCTTCTTGAAATGCACCAGTCCCATTTGAGCGAGTCCACCCAGTTCTCAAGCCTTGTTATCATGAAGCTAGGATGCCATTTTATTTTCTTGGAAGCCTTGAGCACGTCTTCCTTAAAGGGAAGGGTCTTCAGGAACCATTCCTTTGTTATTATGTACTCTATTGGTGTGGAGCAGCGCCAGCAAGTGCTCACATTCTGCTCAGTGTCCCTCTGCTCCACCAAAAGGTCATGTTTCTTCATGTCTTCTATCATGGTCTTGCGCGCTTCCTTAACTATCATGCCCCTGTATTTGCCTGCTACTTCTGTGAGCCTGCCCTTATCATCCAGTGCCCTTACAAACGGAAGATCATACTTCCTGACAACCTCCAGATCAGTCAGGTCACCGAAGGTGCAGACCATCATTATTCCTGTTCCGAACTCTGGCTCAACTGATTCATCAGTTATTACCTTGATCTTCTTGGCAAAGAGCGGGACTTTCAGTTCTTTTCCAACAAGTTCCTTGTACCTTGGGTCCTCTGGATTAACAAGAACAGTGACACAGGCAGGCAGAAGCTCAGGCCTTGTTGTTGCAATTACTGCATAGTATCCTTTGTCATCCTTTCCAACCCATTTGCCTTTGCTTTTGATTTCTTCATCAATATAGAACTTCAGGTAGTTCAGCCTTGTGTTGCGTGTCTTGTACTCTGTTTCTGCATCTGCCAGAGCAGTAATGCAACGGGGGCACCATATCACAGGTGCCTCTCCTTTGTACACAAGGTCCTTCTTGAAGAGCCTGATGAATGATATCTGTGTTAATCGCCTGTAGTAGTCAGCATCAGTCTGGTAATAGATTGTTGGGTCCATTGAGTGACCAAGCAGCCTGAACTGCATTGTCATTGTCTTTATGTTCTTGGCTGCGAACTTGCTGCAGGCCTTAACAAAGGCATCCCTTCCAACTTTTTCAGGTGTGATGCCCTGCTTTTCCACATTTACCTCAATTGGAAGGCCATTAACATCAAATGTAAGCGGATAGAACACATTGAAGCCCCTCATCCTCTTGTAGCGGCAGAAAAAGTCCTGATGCGAATATGATGTGGCATGGCCTATGTGCAGTGGACCGCTCGCATACCTGGGCGGTGTGTCATTTGAAAATATGGGCTTCTTGCTCTTCGGGTCAAATATGAATAGCTTGCTGTCTTCCCAGAACTTCTGTATTCTTGGCTCTGCTTCCCCTGCATCATATCTTTTCGGCATTTCCATAGCCAATTGTTAGCTGAGAGAAATATAAAACTTTAAGCTTTTGGCAGCTTTTCAGTATCTATCATTGTTATCTGCTTGCTTATTGGCAAGGCAACATTGAAAACAGGTATCTTGCCAACAAAAGCAAGGTGCGTGCCAAAATGCGCATGCCCGTGGATTGCAAAGCTAATCCCAGCTTTTACCATGTATTTTTCCAGCTTGTTCGTGCCCAGCACCTTCCATATGCTCGCGTCCTCGCCCTTCAGTGTCCTGTAAGTGGGCGCATAGTGCGTCAGCAGTATCTTTATGTCTGACTTGAGCTCATTCATGAGCTTTACCATCAATGCCCTTCTCATCTTGTAGGTGTCCTTTATTCCCATGACATTCTGCGCCTGCCACCATGTTGGCATGTCAAGCACGCCCTTGCTTCCAACTATTCCTATGCTTTTACCTTTTATCTCAAACTCTACTTTCTCATCTTCAATAAAGGTGACACCCCTTGCTATTTCCTTTATCTTTGCATAGTCCTGCTCAAACTCCTTGTTGCCAAAACAAGCATATATCGGGCACTTCCATCCTTTCTTCTTTATCTTGTCCAGCACCACCTTGTACTGGCTGTAGTGGCCGAAATCGCACATATCGCCCGCAAAAAGAAGCAGATCTGGCTGCTTTGTCTTCTGGAGTGCTGACCAGAACATCTCCATTGAGCCTGGAAAATCAATATCAGACACAGCTGCAATCTTCATACTACCACTTGTTAAACTTTATATTTTTTAATATTAAATAACATGCCATGGACGAAGATACAATAAGGGTATCCAGACTTCATAAGGTCCTTTCAAGAGGAGGCAGATATGAGGTAGAATATAAAAAAGGAAGGGGAAGCTATTTTGCGTTCGTGGAGGGCATCTGCTCCACGAAGATAGACAGTAAAGGAAATATCTACTTGCTTAGGCCAAACCATGAGAATGAGGATGGTTTTGACGAAATACCCAGAGGCACAATAGACAATCCATAGGTTTATTAAATCTTCTGGCTGCAACTAATTCTATGGGCCGGTGGTCTAGCCCGGAATGACCTGCCCGGAGTGACGCTGCCTTCGCAAGGCAGATATCGCGCGTTCAAAGCACTCACCCAAAGGGGTGGAAGTGAAACTCGCGCCCGGTCCACCAATTTATATAAGTAATGCTGATATACTGATTTAATGGGCGAGGATAAGGGCGGGTAGTTCGTGCGAACGGACCCGCAAAGTTTAGCCAGGTTAGAATGCTCGACTGATAATCGAGTGGTCGAGAGTTCAAATCTCTCCCCGCCCACCATGTGATTTACATGCTACCGCACTGGCACCTGCTGTTCGCACTGCTCTTCTTCATACCATTGCATCTGTTCTTTGGCTTCCTCACGCCGCTTGAATTACTTATTGCCATCGCAGCTTCTATCCTAGTGGATGCAGACCATGTCCTATTCTTCAGCATAAAGCTGCGGACACTGAGCCTAAAGAGAATATGGAACCATTGCAGGGAACTTTCAAAGAAGAGCAAGATTAAGAGCCTCAAGCTCTGGTTCCTTTTGCCCTTTCATAACATATTGGCACTCGCTGTGTTCTATATCCTCTACTTCCCCATATTCCTGGGAGCACTTTTCCATGTGATATCTGACCTGCTCTATGCCATTATCATCTGCAGGCCATGGAAGGAATAACTTGGACTATTCCCACTCCATTGTGGATGGGGGCTTGTTGGAGATGTCATAAACCACTCTGTTGACATCATTGATTTCATTGGTAATTCTTGTGGAAATCTTTTCTAATATTCCATATGGTATCTTGGCGAAGTTCGCGCTCATTGCATCTTTTGATTCTATAATTCTTACAACAACCGGATACTTGTAACTCCTTGCATCGCCCTGTATCCCAACGCTTTTTACAGGCAGCAAAACAGCAAAAGCCATCCAGACTTTGTTGTACAATTCTGACTTCTCGAGCTCCTCATCAATTATGAGGCTCGTTTTTCTCACAATCTCTGCCTTTTTCGGCGTGACATCCCCAACAATCCTCACAGCCAGCCCAGGCCCAGGAAAGACGTGTCTTTTGACAATTTCATCAGGCAAATCAAGTTCCTTTGCAAGTTTCCTGACCTCATCTTTGTACAGGTTCCTTAGTGGCTCATAGACCTCCAGTTTCATGTTGTCAGGCAACCCACCCACATTGTGGTGAGATTTGATCTTTGAAGAATGTTCTGTGATTCCGCTCTCAATTCTGTCAGAATAGATTGTCCCCTGTACCAAGATATCTGCCTTTTCTTTCTGCGCAACCTCATCAAATATGTCAACAAACAATTTCCCGATTATTCTTCTTTTCTCTTCAGGTTCAGTGATGCCTTCCAGTCCCTTGAAAAATCTGTCCTGGGCATTGACAATCTTCAGGTTCAGATTGTATTTTGAAAATGCCTTTTCAATAAATTCTGTTTCTCCGTGCCTCATCAGACCCGTATCAACATAAACAGCGGTCAAATTTTTACCAATTGTCCTGTTTACAAGAATAGCAGCTGTTGAGGAATCCACACCACCAGACAAACCAATTACGGCCTTTTTATTCCCGATTTTCTGTTTAATTTCATCGGTTATGTCATTCACAATATCAGAGGTGTTCCATTCCTTTTTGGCGTTGCAAATCCCGAAAACAAAGTTTTCAAGGATTCTATCTCCATTCTCAGTGTGACTAACTTCTGGATGGAACTGTACGCCGTAAATCTTGTTTTTGCTGTTTTCAAAGGCCGCTATTGGGGAATTCGTTGTTGATGCAATGACAGAATAATTGGCTGGTAAGTTCTTTACTATGTCCTTATGGTTCATCCAGGCCCTTTCTCCACCATCTAGACCGTTCAGCAGAATGCTCTTTTCCCGAATCTTTAGTTCTGTAATCCCGTATTCCCCGTGTTCTCCTGAAACCACCTCCCCACCATCAAGAAACATTATCAGTTGATGCCCATAGCAGATGCCTAGGATGGGAATGCCCAGATAAAGCACTTCTTTGTTACATTTCGGGGAATGCTTGCCATAGACAGACGCAGCCCCACCGGATAGAATCAGGCCCTTTAGATTCGGTATCTTAATTAAGTCTTTCTTTGTCATACCCGATGGCAGCACTTCAGAATAAACACCAAGGTCCCTAATCCTCCTAGAAATTAGGTGGCAGTATTGGCCTCCAAAATCTAATACTATGATCTTATCCATGGATATCTTAGTTATATTCTATTTTATACCTTTTTAAAATTCACTTCAGCCTGATTGTCTCGAGAAGTTTGGGCGCAAGTGTCTCTACCCTGAACATCCTGTGGAGGTCTCTTGCAAGCTCAGTACATTTTGAGGCCTCACCATGGTCAACTATGACTCTTTCCGGCCTCTGCTTGAGCCTTGAAATATAGTTTATGAGCTGTTTCCTGTCACTGTGCCCAGAAAGTCCTTCAACTGTGACAACCTCGCAGTTTATTGGCACAGCAACTGTCCTGCCTTTTTCTTCCATTGGCACCTCCTTCCATCCTTTCTGCACCCTTCTGCCAAGGCTGCCTTCTGCCTGGTATCCAACAAAGACAACCATGTTCTTCTTGTCCTCTGCCAGCTGCCTCAGCCACCATACACTTGGCCCGCCTATCAACATTCCGTTTGTTGCTATTATTACGCACGGGTCCTTGCTGTTCAGTATCTTCTTCCTCTCTTCCTGGCTTCCTATTCTCTTGAATATCTCAGAAGTAAACGGGTTCTTTCCCTGCTGAAGTATCAGTCTCTGCAGGTCCCTGTTCATGTACTCTGGATAGGTTGTGTGTATTGCAGTCGCGTCCCATATCATGCCGTCCAGGTATATGGGCACGCCCACGCCTCCTCTCTGAAGAATCACCTGTAAATCCTGGCTCCTTTCAACAGCAAAGCTTGGTATGAGCACCTTTCCCTTTCTTTTTATTGTTTTCTTCACTGCCTCAACTAATGCTGACTCAGACTCCATTCTCCTTGGCTGTATGTCTCCCTTGCTACCATATGTGCTCTCTGTTATCACTGTTTCTGCTCTTGAGAAGTTCATGCTTGCTGATTCAAACAGTGCTGTCCTGTCGAACTTAATGTCACTTGTGTAAAGAACATTGTGCAAACCATCGCCTATATGTATGTGCACCATGCTGCCCCCTAGTATGTGGCCGCTGTTCAGGAGAGTGAGCCTCATGTCAGGTGTTATGTCAGATACCTCATCATAATCAAGCGGTATGCACCTTTTCACTGCCTCCTTTATCCCTTTTGTTGAATATAACGGCTGCTTGCCTTCCTTGTTCATGAGGTTTATGTAGTCCATGCAGAGCAGAACCATCAGGTCCCTTGTAGGAACAGTGCAATACAATGGTGCCTCGCACCCGTATTCATAGAGCATTGGTATTGCACCAGCATGGTCCATATGTGCATGGGAAAGTATCACTGCATTCAGCTTCTTTATGTCGAATTCCGGGATATTGAGGTAGGGCAGCTCATTTGTACTTGGTTTTATTCCGCAGTCAATGAGCACATTGCTCTCAGGTGTCTGTAAGAGTATAGCTGACCTTCCGACTTCCCTGAAACCTCCCAGAGCTGTAAGTCTTACCCATTCTGTTGGCTTCCATCCTGAGTGTATGCTCCTCCCGACCTTGTCAAGGAAATCCTTCCTGAACGCGCTCTCCTTGTATATCAGCTCCCTGAGTGTCTTGATTATGTCGCTCGGTATTGCAGGTGACCTCTTTATGTGGGGCAGCCAGAATGTTTTCCTCTTTACTTCTTTCAGGGTCTCCCCTCCCTTTCCTATCACGAGCCCTGGCTTGTCTGCCTCTATTGTCATTACCCCGAACTCGGGTTCAAAGGTCACTTCCTTCACACCAGCATCCTTGGGCACTGTCTCTTCAACCACTTTCTTTGCCTTTTCCATATCAACGCATATCGAGGGGTCTGGCCTGAGGATTATCCTTTTCTTTAATGTGCTCACCAAGCCCTTAATCACAGCGGAATTGGAAATAAAGAACTTCTTGTTCTTTGTATACAGGACTATCTCACACCCCTCAAACCTGATGTCTGATATCTTTGCATCTTCAGGCAGTCCTTCCTTTATCTTCTCAAAGAGCTCTGATGTCTTTATTTCAACCATGCTACCATTCTTCAGAATCTTATTATAAGTCAAAAAGAGCTATTTCATATGCTTCTTTATTTCACTCTCAC
>JBHIDR010000011.1:0-21158 GCA_046760225.1 Candidatus Aenigmatarchaeota archaeon | reverse complement strand
GACAACATTTTCAACATAACAAAGACAGCGGGCACGAACATCATAGGGGGCAACTGGACTGCAGGAAACTGGTGGTGGAACTATCTTGGTGATGATAATGATGGTGACGGGATTGGCGATACAATGCTCCCGCACAACAATGACTATGCACCGATAATAATTGCTCCTAGTGCTTATGAGAACTGCGACATGACATTCAGCACGCTTGATATTGAGGCAGGAAGGACCTACAACTTCACGAACTGCAACCTGACTTTCGGCACAGTCAGTGTAAAGCAGTACGGAAAGCTGTACATACAGGACTCTGTTGTTGATGCAGAATCAAGCCCATGGAGCCTGAGCGCAAGCACAAATAGCATTGTCAGAATAAAGGACTCAACACTCAACAACTGTATAATCTCATCAAGCTCAGACCTGTTCTCGCTTACAGGCAACACGTTATCTGACTGTAACAACGCTGTTACCTTCACAGGAGATGAAGCAATAATAACAGGCAACACAATTGGCTCTGGGGGCCTGGCTGTGAGCATAACAGGCGCATCCAAGGTCACGCTCAACACAAACACCTTCACAGGAAGCAACAAGAAAATCTACCTGAGCGGTTCTTCGAATGCAGCTATATCGGATAATACACTTGATGAAATTGAGATGAGGGGAGGGCTCTACAACAACATAAGCGATATGAGCATGAATAAACTCATTTTTGAGCCGAACAGCAGCATGGCATGGAACCTCACGTTCCCGTCCTTAGAGCCCCGCATAGCTGGTGGCCGGAATGATGTATGGGACATCACATCATACTCCGGTCTGAACATGTCAGGGTCTGATAACGTGGTCAGAGACAGCTATGTTCTTGGAGTTGTCTACTTCCAGTATGGCTATAAGGAAAACAACACGCTGCGTGGCAGCACTATAGTGAATGGAAGCATTTATCCACAGTCACAGAACCCAACCGCACCAAAATTGAACATAATCAACAATACAATCAACTTCACGGCCAGCGAGGGTATTGACAACTGGATGACATCACAGGCTGCTTGGTCAGTGATTTCGGGAAATAAGTTCTATTCAAAAAATCCTACTGCCATTGATACATGCATCAAGTGGAAGGGCAGTGACAATATTATTTCAGACAACAGGTTCAACTGTACAAGGGGGCTGCGGCTTGGTGGCACTGCTCCTACAAAAAGAAACAACATAACAGGCAATTATTTTACCGGAGGGCACTACGGCCTTCTGTTCAAAAGCGACAATACAATCAACAATAGTATATGGAACAACTACTTTGATAATGAGTATGATGTTTATTTCCACTGTAATGCAACATACCTCGAACAGAACAACAGATGGAACATAACCAAGGTCCAGGGCAACAACATAATCGGTGGCAGCTGGATGGGAGGAAACTTCTGGCACGACTATGATGGCTATGACAGTAATGGTGATGGCCTTGGTGACTCAGACCTTCCGCACTGGAAGGACTGGCTTCCACTAACTACACGGGGCCCGCCTGATGACGGTGATGATTCGGGAGGAGATGACGATCTTAACAAAATAGTCACCCCTGGGAACAAGACGAGCAAGAATGAAACAGAAGAAGAGCCGGAAGTAAAGGAGAACCAGGATGACAACTCAACTGAAATATACATACCTGAGGTAGATGAGAACGAGAGCGTTTCAGTTGACCTGCCCAATGAAAAACAGCTAGTGGTTCAGATTGTAATAACACCTTCAAAGAGGGTACCAGGAATCCACATAGTGGTAAAGAAGCTGCCTGAGAAGCCTGCTGATGTGGACAGGAAGCATGGGGCGGTTTACCAGTACCTCAAGATAGACAAGAACGTTACAGATGAGGAAATAAAAGAAGCTGTGATAAAGTTCGTTGTTGACAGGGAATGGCTTGAGAAAAACGGACTTAATCCTGATAAAATAAAGCTCGTGCGCTGGAACAGGGGCAAATGGGAAAAGCTGCCAACAGAAAGAGAAGTCGATGATGGTGACTATTTTGATGTGAATGATGATGAGGTGACTGTCAAGAAGAGTGGGAAGATAAAAATCAAGGTGCTTGGCTCTGCGTTCAGCGCCAGAGGCGAAAACATTCCTGTTTATGCATGGGGCATGATAGGGGGTGGAGGTTATGAAGAGTTGTTTGGCGGAGCCAATGTCAACACCGATAAAGAGGCAGGATATTATTCCCAAGAGTTTGATGTCAGCAGCGGTGACAAAGTGCACATAAAGGCAAAGGGTCGACTTACAATCAGTACAGAAGATGGTGGCAAGAACGTCATAGTGCTTAGGAACGGGGACACGCCGCCTTACTTCAAGCCCTTCGGAGATCAACCAGAGATAGCATCATTTCTTTCTTCTGTAATGGATCCGGACACAGGCAAAGTGTCAATAGGACCAAATGATGTGCTTTATCTGTTCGAGCTTTGGACCACGAAAGCATCATCATCTGCATTTGATATGCAGGATTTAATCGTGCTTGTTTCATATGAGGCTCCTGAAGAGGATTCTTACACATACTCTTCAACATCAGAAGGGTTCTCATACTTTGCAATTATTGCAGATATGCCTGAAATAACAGAAGCGTCAGTAAGTGGGCCAACAGGCTATTTCATATTCCCAACAACCGAAGCAGTGCTTGCTGGTGTTGTTATAGTAATAGGTGTTGGGCTACTGGTTTCCAGAAGAAAGATGCTCAAGAGAAAAAAGAAGGTCAGGTGGCTCTGGTCTTAACCGCAATTCCGCGCTCCATTTCTTTGACTTCATTTTTGTTAAGCAGGGCACGGCCAACAGCAAGAAGCTCCTTGCTCCTGTAAACTGCAACTTCCTCGCCAGGAATTATGTCATCTGCCTTGCTTATGAACTTTGCAAACATGCTCTTTCCTTTCTTTATGTATTCTGCAACCTCCTTGTCTTCAACAAAAACCTTTTTCATTTTCACAAGTTTTGCGCCTTCCCTTGTGGGCAAGAATAGGCCATCATAAGACCTGATTGTTCCAACAAGTGTTTTTCCTTTCCATATTCTTCTTATCCTTCCTGTTCTTTTTGAAACTTCTATTCTTGGTTTCTTTAATCTTAGTTTTGAACCATATTGATACTGGACTGTTGCTGCAATAATCTCTTTTGGTTTTACTTTGCCTTTTGGTTCCTTGAAACCTGGCACAAGGCTCTGGCCAAAGGGATAAACCCCGAGCAGAGGAAGGGGCACCTTACCAAAAGGCTCTTTGATGAAGGTTCTTCTTGACTTTACTCTTTTTAGCCAAGCTCTTGCCCTTCTTACTTCAGGTCTATACTTGCTCTCTTCTCCTGAATAAAAAAACGCTGATTTCTTTGTTATGGGATCGAGTTTTTCCAGGTAATTCCCGTACTTCTTTAGGCAGAACATTAATGCTTCAAGCAGTGATGGATGGGCGCGTGCCCTTATTTGCACGAGTTCCCAGAGCCAGTTCTCTCTTATGGCCTGGCGCACTGTCCTGAGTTCAGAGAATGTGATGTGAAGGTTGTGCTTGGTGAGAAATTCTTCTTGTTTTTCCTTTTTCATTTGTTTTAGCTTATCTGGTGTTGAGTGTGCACAAACCGGGCATGAGCATGGGAATTCCCTCAGGTCATCAAGGTGGTATGTGCCGTTGATTGTAAGGTATCCGCCACGGCGGGCAGCTATGTGATATATCGCGCTATCAAACAAATCACAACCAAATGCTGTTAGAATAGCAAATGTAATGGGGTGTCCTGCACCAAAAGCGTGTAATGGTCGATGCGCGGGCAGGTTCTTCTTGCATGTAAGAGCAATGTCACACAACTCCTTGAACATGTACTGTTCCATCAGAGGAACTATTCCTCCGATTGCGAACACGTCCGGGTTTATCTTTGCAATCTTTCTGCTTGCATCTGCGCGGAGGTCAAGGGACATTCCTCCCTGTATGGGTCCGGCAAGGTGATTTACAACTGATTTTCTGGCCTGTTTTACACGTCTGGTTGTTTCATTCAGCTTCTTCTTTGCAACTGCCTTTGTGTCATCAGGCAAGGTAAAGACATCAACAGGGGTTTCAATGTCTGAGTTGATTGCGTTCTGGAACTCTATTATCTTCTCAGGATCGATCCCCTTTACCTTCTGCGAATACATCTGGAATGTTCCGCTGTCTGTATAGACTGGTCCATCCCAACCAAGAAAGCGGTGTATGCCCTTTACTGCCTGCTTTCTCAGATTCTCGTGCTTCTGTATTATGTAAGAATTTGTGATTATTATTTCTGCGCCGTATTTTTTCATATCTCTTGGTTTGATCAGCATCCTGTTAGGATTGATTACAATGCAGATATTGGGCAAGGTTATCTTGTGCTTGCCTATCTCCCATCTTGATATTCTTCCTCCTGCGTCCCTGTCTATGAGTTCAAGCATTAAAAGAATAAAGAAAAAAGAAAATATAAAGGCCTTACTTTTTCTTTCTTGTGGTTTTCCCAAGTGTCTTTGACGCTAATAGTGCTGCTATTATTGTTAGGATGTATCCTGTGAGTATGTTCCACTGTGTGAACCAGTTCATTCCCATGTCAGCTGCAAATCCATATGCCATCACTGGTATCTCTATTAAGAAAGCAACTATTGCCATGATTATTCCTAACACCAGACCCTCGTTCGCCTTGGGTTTGATGCCTCTGAAATAATATTTCTGGGCCACAAGGAATACAACGATGAATACTATTATGAGATTTATGTAGTTGATGTACCCACTTGTCCAGAGCGGTGTTCCCATCAGTGCTGATATTATCAGGAACAATATTGCATAGGATATCACACCTGAGATAACTGCTTTTTTATAATCGCACATTCCTCTAATTAGAGAAAGCTATTTATAAATTTTTTGCCTTTGTCCCTGAAGTCGGGCGGAGACCAGTCTTCCTTGACCTTGAAGCGGAAAACCTTGACCTTTTTCTTTTTTATTGGGTCATAGCCTTCCTTCAAATACTTTTCCTTGTAAAGGAGAATTCCGCTTCTCTGCCATGCTGGGGTTGCAAAGAGGTCGAGGTTGAACCTTTCTTTGACCAACTTTTGTATCTGGGCTGTGTTCATGCCTGATAGTCTTTTCTGTGCACGGCTTGCTGATAAGCCAGATTTCATTAGCATTTGGTGGGCCCAGCTGTTGTTATGGTTGCGGAAGCACTCTGCCTGGCGCCAGATAAGATAATTAATTATGTCTGATTTTTTGAGCATTGGGATGCAGCGGCAGTCAAAAGATGCCTTTGTCTTCATTAGTTCTGAAAATGTGCTGCTGGCTATTCCTGCAAAAACAGAATCTATTTTTTCTATTCTCTTGAAGCCAGGTACTTTCAGAAAGAGGAGGTTGATCTCATCTGAGAATATGTAGGCAAGGTTACAGCTGAAGGTTTTGAAAAACTCTTTTGATGTCTTGACCAAGGCAGAAGCAAAACGCCTGTCATAGGGCTTCTTCAGCTTCAGGCGCTTGCAAAGCGGATGGAACTTCCAGCCATCAAGCCTTATGAAAACTGGCTTTTCAGGTATTTCTATCCCGGAATATATCTCCCAATCCACCAGGGATAGTGTTCCACGCGAGGCCTCTGATTTGGGCTTGGGGTAGCCGTAGATTTGCCATGGTTTTTTCATATTATTTATTTAAAGTCTTGAATTAAAGTCTTTGCTATGGAAAGGACAATAATACTCTCTGGTGGGAAATGCGCATGGGGAGAATGTTTTGGATGCGGCTGGGGAAAGCTTGTTGGCCCACCACCCCAGATACACAGGCTAAAGAAGGCTATTGATGATAAGTTCAGGAAAATAAAAAAAGTAAAAAGGCTCAAGATATTTGCAAGCGGAAGTTTTCTGGATGACAAGCAGTTTCCCAGAATGGTAAGAAGGTATGTTGCGCAGAAATGCATGCAGGGGGGTATAAAAGAACTAGTAATAGAAAGCAGACCAGAATTCATCACAGATGAAAATCTAACAGATTTCAAAGGAGTGAAGCTTACGGTTGCAATTGGTCTTGAGATCGCTGACGACAAGATATTAAAGAAATATAAAAAGGGGTTCATTGCTGAGGATTATGTTAGGGCAGCAGAGACATTGAAAAGAAACAAATGCGGGCTGAGAACATATCTGATGGTGGGCCTTCCCTGGGTAAAGGACCGCAAGAAAAGCCTAAAGAAATCTGTTGGGTTTGCAAGGAATTATTCAGACAGCATTGTTCTGATAAATGTTTTTCCACACTCAAGAGCGCCGCTTTATAACATGTGGGTAAGTGGCAAATGGGAGCCACTTGACAGAAAAGAGTTTGATAAATTAACAAAACCGTATAAGGATTGTGAAAAGGAGTTTGATAATTTCGCATTCATACCAAGGTTTCATGAGCAGCCCTTTATCAGGGGTGCGACAAAGAAAGAGCTTGTACATCCCTTCTATATTGTATGGCATGATTATTTTTCAAGATTCTATGAGCGGCCGGAAAAGAATGATATTGCTCTCTTCATTACATGCGCATACAGGAAACCATATTTCCACTCAAAACTACACAAGGCAATATTTTCAGCAATAGACAAATTAAAAATAAGGCCAAGGTTGCACTTGATTGCAATAAGCTCACCAGGAGTGATACCTTACGAATTTGTTGATCATTATCCCTTCAACAAGTATGACTGGCCAGAATGGGAAGAGACAAGGGAGATAAAGAAGCTGTACATAAAGGTCAACCAGAAAAGAATTGAAAACTATCTGAAGTCGCAGAAGTATAAAAAGTATTACTGCTATTTCAAACCAACAGCAGAAAGCTATGTTGCACTTGAAAGAGCATGTAAGAAGCTTGGAATAAAACTTGTCAACTGTTTGGGCAAGCAGGCATACGAAAAGGTAAAGGACAAGAAGAATCCGCTCTCTCTACCTGAAGCACTCAAAGACCTCAAGAAAAAATTACACTAACCATTTCCCGTTTCTTTGGATTGTCTTTCCGTCCAAGATTAATTTTCCACCTTTGCGCAAGTCCTTGACAATGTCCCAGTGGAGTGCTGATTTGTTTGGCTCGCCGCATTCCTTGTAAGCCATTCCGAGTGCAAGGTGTATTGTGCCGCCTATCTTTTCATCAAAGAGCAGGTTCTTTGTGAACTTGGTTACTTTGGGGTTCATTCCTATTCCCAGTTCGCCGAGGTATTTAGAGCCAGCATCCATTGCAATCATCTGCCTGAGGAACTTCTGGTTCTTGTCTGCTGTTGCCTTTACAACCTTTCCTTTCTTGAACTCAAGATAGATGTTGGTGACTTCAACTCCTTGCCTTATTGCAGGATAGGTGAAGCGTATATGACCGTTTGCAGAATACTTTTCAGGTGCGCAGAATATTTCTCCTCCTGGCATATTCTCATGACCATCATCTATAACAAAAGACTTCTTGTATATGTTCATGGAAATGTCTGTGTCCTTGCCAACAATCCTGATTGTCTTGCCTCTGTTCAGTATTTTCTGTAGCCTCTTCAGTCTCTTTGAGAGCTTTTTCCAGTCAAGCAGGCATGCACTGAACAAAAAGTCCTCATATTCTTCCATGCTCATCTCAGCGTCCTGTGCAAGAGCAGGTGTTGGGTAATCTAGGGTAACGCGGTATATCTTTGGTCTTGCATTGACTATGTAGTCTGTTATGGGCCGCGTGACCTTCTGTCTTATTGCTATCCTCTTGGGGTCTATGTTCGAGAATTCGCGCGTGTTTATTGGGGAGCCTATGCCTATGTATTTCTGAGACCTCTTTACAACATATTCCCATATCTTAGGATATTTTTTCAGCTGTTCTTTGGAGGCATTCTTATAGAATATATAACCTAACCCCGGGATTGATATGTCATCCCATGGGTATGCACCACGTTTTATCACAAGTCTGTATATCTCTTTTATGAGGTCAGATGCCTCAACTGATCCATCTATTATCACACGTTCGCCCTTCTTCACGAAAACACAATAATCAACCAGTATTTCAGCAAGTTTTTTAACACGTGGATCAACCATGCTCACACCTCTAGTCTTTTAGGGAACTTTGTTAAGTTTATTTTCCCCTTACTTGTTAATAAAATCATATCTTCCAGGCGCACTCCACCATATCCGCTTATATATATGCCTGGCTCTATTGTGAAGACCATGCCTGGCTTTAAGGTTTCTTTTGAATCAGATGATATTGATGGTGCTTCATGGATGTCCAGGCCAACACCATGTCCTGTTGGATGGATGAAGTTGGTTCCATAACCATGCTTTTCTATTAGGTTTCTGGCTGCCCTGTCAATGGCCTTTGCCTTTGCACCTGGCCTTGCTTTTGCTGTTGCTGCTTTCTGCGCACTGAGCACAATACTGTATATCTTTTTCTGCTTTTTGCTTGGTTTTATGCAGAAAGTGCGGCTTATGTCAGAGCAGTATCCCCTGTAAACAGCGCCTATGTCAATAACTATGAGGTCTTCCTGCCTTATCCTGCGATTCGATGGGATGAAGTGGGGTTTGGCCGGGTTGGGGCCTGAAGCAACCATGCCCCTGAATGAGAACCATTCTGCACCGGATTTTCTCATTGCATGCTCTGCTATTATTGCAAGCTCGTTCTCAGTTATTCCTGGCCTTATGGATTCTGAGGCAGCTCTCATTCCTTTTTCTGCTGCTCTCAATGATTTTGTTATCTTCTTTACCTCTTCGCTTGTCTTGATCGCCCTTAGCTTGATAAGAAGGGGTGTTATGTTGAATAGCCTTGCTCTCATTTCCTTTTGCATTTTCTCAAAATACTCGTGCGGCATCCTGGCATCATATCCTATTTTCAGTCTCTTTTTACCGAGCATCTTCTGTATTGCGCGGAAAGCTGATTTCTGTTTTATGTCTGCCCTAGGACCAATAGAATAAGCTTCTATCCCACATGCTCCTAGTTCCTGTTTTCCACCAATAGATGTGATTATGAAAGGCCCGTTGCTCTTTGGTATGACCAGAATTCCAGAAGGCTCGCAAACGCCTGTAAAATAGCACAGGTTCTTCTTGCCTGTTACCAGAATCGCATCAAGTGGCCTGCGCCCTGCAAGAGCCCTTAGCCTGCCAAGATGTTTCATAATAATATTTGGGCTTGCTATTAAAAAATTCAATCGAGGTCCTTTGCTGTCAGGACCTCAATGTTGCTCGGAACGCTTATCCTGCCCCTGATTCTCATTCCAACTATGTGCTTGATTCCTCTTTTGGAGCAGAAGCTTATCAGCTTCTGGTCTATGTCTCCGTCAAACAAAAGGGTCTTTGCATCAAGCTCCTTGATTGCATTGAACATCTCCTTAACAGGAACCTTGCCAATTGGGCTGCCTTCGTTATCAAGGAAGTATGCTGCTCTTGTGCCTGTCAGGTCATTGATTATTTTCTTGAACTTCTCAGCCTTTTCCGGTTCAATCCTCTTTGGTTTGTAGGGCCTTTCCTCTTTCCTTCTGGCACGTGCCCTTGGTGCCTTTACTTCTGTAAGCGGTGCCTTTTCCCTCAGGGCCTTGAATACCTCTTTCTTGCTCAGCTCCTCGACTTCCTTGCCCTCAGGTGCCCTTGCAACAAAGTCCACATCAGCAACTGCTGCCATTTCCTTCAGTATGAGGTCTCCGCCGCGGTCACCATCAAGAAAGACTGTTGTCTCCCTTTCCTTTGAAAGCTCCTTTATTGCATTTGGGATGGATGTGCCCTCTATGGCTATTGTGTTCTTCACACCAGCCTTCAAGAGGTTCACAACATCAGCTCTTCCTTCAACCACGATTATACCGTCGCCTGATTCCACATTCGGGCCAGCAGGCAGCCCTTTGTACTTGACTATCTCAGATGTTCTTACTGCCCTCTTGATCTCTTTTGATATTTCCTGTGTCTCTGGCACGCCCTGGGATAACATTTTTCCAAGAAGCTCCTTTGCCCTGCTCACAACATAACTCCTTTTTCCTATCCTGACATCGTCTATTTTCTCTACTTTTATCTTTGATGTACACGGACCAACACGCTCTATTGTCTCTATTGTGGCTGCTATCATGGCTGTTTCAGCTGAGCCCAATGAAGACGGTATTATTATGGTTCCGCGGGTCTTTCCTGCCTCTGTCCTGAGGTCAACATCAATCCTTCCTATTCTTCCTGTTTGCTGGAGCTCCCTCAGGTCCATTTCAGGACCCAGAAGGCCCTCTGTCTGACCAAACACAGCGCCTATGACATCTGGCTTTTCAACTGTGCCGTCTGCCTCAAATTTAGCGTATATAACGTACTTTGAGGCTGTTTGTGCTAATTTTGCCATTTAATTCACCTCTTTTTTAACAATGATTTCAGTTCCTCTATTGCCGTTATCTTGTTCTTGACGAATGCGAACTTGATTTTCCTTCTCATATTGCTCTCAACCTTGCATCCGAGTTTCTGGAGAAAAAGAGTTAATTGGGCAGCTATTTTGCTGCCTTCCCTGTCGAAGTCAGTGAGGATCATGATTCTTTTATGCTTCTTGACAGCCTCCTCAGCTGTCTCATATATCCCCTTTCTTATTTGGGTGATTTTTGTGAAACCAAATAAACGTAAAACGTTTTGATCGCGTTTTCCTTCGACTATAACTGGCATGTGCTTGACCTTGCCAAGCAGAGCCAGCAGTTCTTCTTTTTCTCCTTGCTTAGTCATAGATATCTAAAGCTTTTAAAGGTGATGGGGGTTTAAAAAGGCAGTTCGTCCTCAGAATAATATTCTTCCTCGAATTCTTCCTCCTCTTCATCATCATGGCAGGCCTTGCAGTTTTTACATGTTGTTGGAAGGCCCCGCCTGTACACCTGTGTCCAGACCTTGTCAAGCGCCCTCATGTAGATTTCCTTTTCTTCAGCATCAGCATATGCAATATCAGTAGCAGCAATGAATAGGTCCAAGAGGTCTTTTCTGTACCTCACAATGCATCCCCTGTATGCACCATTGTTAAATGAATCCGGGCCCATTACAATTCCCCTCCTGTACCTCATGCTTCCCCTGAATGTGTCGTTAACAAGGGAGTCTGGGTCCATTACAAAGTCTGCTATCTCGGAAACCCATGATTCATCATAATCTATTTTTGCCTCTTTGATGGGCTGTTTCAGAATGTCCTTTACATGGTCCTTGTCCATGATAATATTAAGAAAGATAAGCTTTTAACTCTTTCTTGTCCTTAATGGGCAGCTCAACCGTCTTGTTTTTTGAGCCTGTTCCTTTCACTATTCTGCATGGACCGAATATTTTTGTCAGTTCCTTGACCAGCTGCCTGTTGGCGCGGTTGTGCTTTGCAGGCTCTGTGAGGTATGCATGCAGTATATTGTCTTTCCATAGAAAGCGTGTATTCTTTGAGTTCGGATGTGCCTTAATGGAAACTATCATGAAGCATCTTCCTCAAGTTCAGCAAGGGTCTTTTCTATTTCATCATCCTCTGCCTTTGTGCTCTTCTTGGGCCTCCTTGGCTTCTTTTGTTTTTGTGTATCATATGTCCTGGACAATATGGCCTGCCTTACTGGGCTGTTCTTGTCCTTGCCCTCTTCCTGCATATGATGCAGGCGCGACTGAATATATTTATCATCCAGATAATTGTCATAAATGGTTCTAAAGAGCTTGTCAAGCTTTCTTTTTGGTATTATTTTCTTGCATAATTCACTGTATACTCTGTCCCTTTTCTCATAGCTTTTAAAATAACCCATTTTGACTGCGCACAGCAGTGCTTTTCCTTCGTCGTGCTTTACATCGCCTTTTTCATTGCCTGCTCTATGACATATTCCCGTTGCTCAATGTTCTTTGGTATGTTTTTTGCTGTGCCCATGAGAATAATGAGAAAAAACAAGAATTTAAGGCTTTTGCTCAGATCTCGGCTGCCTCATCCTGGCATGCAGCACAGACCCAGCGGTCATTCACGTTTCTTAATTGCTCATCAAAATTGCCACACAGCTCGCAGTCACCAGCATTAAACTCTGCCTCAAATCCCTCTGGCACAATATCCTCAAGGCTCTCCTTCATTAATTCCAATAGTCCGGGTGATACCCTGAGTATGTCCCTGACTGAGATAAAACCAACAAGCTTGTCAAGGTACTTGACCGGCATTCTTTCATAGCCGAACTGGTTCATCCTTCTTGCAACATCAGCAAGATCCTCATCAGAGGCAGCTGTTATCACAGGGGATGTCATTATATCCTTTACCAATACTTCTGATGGCTGCTTGTTCTCTGCTGCAACCTTGTTGGTTATGTCCTCCCGTGTTGCTATACCAACTGGTTTCTTGCCTTCAATTATTACAATGCTTCCAACATCCTCATCCCTCATTGTCTTTGCTGCTGCAGCAACTGTTGTGCCTGGGCTGCATGAAATAACGCGCGCTGACATCACATCCTTTACCTTTATTGGCATTAAATCACTATCACATTATGCTCTGAAAGCATATAAATTATTATCTATACTCTAATTTCCGGAAATGAGTTTAAATAATCGTTAATTATAAATATCTAGTTCGACAATATGATTGTCATGGTCAATGAAGAGGCTCTTGCAAAGGAATCTGTTGCAAAAAGAATTGCTGGTGAGATTGTGCTGAGTTCTGATGCTGGCAAGACAATACAGAAATGGAGGAACATCTTCAAAATACCACAAAGAACACTTGCTGAACAAATGAAGGTAATGCCCTCTGTTATAAGTGATTATGAGAACAGCAGGAGGAAGAGCCCTGGGATAAAGGTAATAAAGAGAATAGTTGACGCCATGATTGCGCTTGATGAAAAAGTAGGTGGCAAGGTCATAAAGGAATTCTCAACATTCCCAACAAAGGCTGCGCTTTCTGATGCTGTGCTTGACCTGAAGGAGTTCTCATCCCCTGTATCAACAAAGGACTTCTGCAAGTCGCTTTCAGCCAACTTTGTAACAAGAGGGGGCAATGAGGGCAAGCTGTATGGTTATACTGTTATTGACAGCCTGAAGGCAATAATAGAGCTTCCGCCAATGGAGCTGGTCAAGCTTTATGGGTTAACAAGTGAAAGGGCCCTGATCTTTACTGGTGCGCACAGGGGCAAGAGCAGCATGGTTGCGCTCAAAGTAACAAACCTCAAACCAGGGCTTGTGGTATTGCATGGCAACAGGAGCGAGAATGTTGATGAGCTTGCAAAGAGAATAGCTGAAATAGAAGGCATACCCCTTGCTGTTTCAAAAGGAAGTGATGTAAAGGTTCTTCTTGAAACACTGAAACAGAACTTTAGTGGTGTGTAGGGCCCCATGGTTTCTTGTCGAACCCATGTTAGTAGATAAGATTGTGTGTTTATAATAATATATAACATTGTTATAGGAAGTAGGGGTATGTTTTCTTTCTTATTTCTATTATTTATTTTCTTTATAGGAAAGCATGGGGTGGGATTTCAGGTGGAAAAAACTGCTTATGGAGATAATTATAACATTGTTATATGGTAATTTATGAAGTTAAAATGAAGTTCTCTGGTTTCACATAGAACGGGAGATGTTCACAAGGCATAAAACACCCTATTTCTTCGGTTATCAACGTATTTTCGCCTTTCATATGAACCCCTTTATTTCTAATGCAACTTCATTTTGACCCCTTTGTTTCACATGGAGAAAACAATAAATATGTTCACATGGTTAAAGATAAACTCCAGAAGAAAAAAGGGTGATAATCATGTCAGAAAAAGTACAAGAGCTTTTTTCACAATTCATGAATGCAAGACCAATTATACTTAACAGGGGGGCGCTCTCAATATCATTTACTCCAAGGAATATTCCGCACAGGGAAAAGCAGATTGAGGAGATAGCCAGGATACTTGCTCCTGCTCTGAAAGGCGACAGGCCCAGCAACATATTCATATACGGCAGGACAGGCACTGGCAAGTCCCTTGTTTCAACAATGGTGACAGGTGAGCTTGGAAGGGCTGCTAATGGCCACAGAATAAGAGTGATATATGCGAACTGCAAGATGAGGCATTCTGCTGACACAGAATACAGGTTGCTGGCTTATTTATCAAAGGAACTTGGCAGGGAGGTGCCTTTTACTGGCCTGCCAACTGACCAGATATATTCATGCTTTTTCTCTCTTCTGGACAAGGAAAAGCAGACACTCATACTCATAATAGATGAAATAGACACTCTTGTTAAGAAGACAGGTGACGAGGTGCTGTACAACCTTACGCGGATAAATGAGGAGCTGAACAACTCGCGTGTCTGCATAATAGGTATAACAAATGATCTGGGGTTCATAAACAGCCTTGACCCCAGAGTAAGGAGCAGCCTGAGTGAGGAGGAGCTGATTTTTCCTCCATACAATGCAATGCAGCTCAGGGACATACTCAAGGCAAGGGCTGAAATAGCATTTAGAGAAGAAACAGTTGGGGATGGTGTAATAGAGAAATGTGCTGCACTTGCTGCACAGGAGCATGGTGATGCAAGAAGAGCGCTTGATCTTCTGAGGGTGTCGGCTGAGATTGCTGAAAGGCAGGGTGATGAGGCAATAAGCATAAAGCATGTTGACCATGCTGAAGAGAAAATAGACATGGACAGGACACTTGAGACAATAAAGGCACAGCCAAAACAGAGCAAGGCTGTGCTTTATTCAATAATACAGCTTTCTGAGAAGCAGAGGAACATAAACACGGGGGATGTGCTGGAGCTCTACCAGGAGAACTGCAGGAGAGCAGGAATAAAGTGCCTTACCCAGAGAAGGATAAGCGACCTCATAGCAGAGCTAGACCTTTTCGGCATAATAACAACAAAAGTAATATCCAGGGGAAGGTACGGGAGGACAAGAACAATAAACCTGGCGCTTTCCGGGCCCATAACCAAAAAGGTAAAGAATGTTCTTGAACAAATATTCTAAGGATAAACATGCTGAAGAAGATACTGGAACTGGGTATAATGCTTGAGCCTGATGCACTTGAGTTCCTAAAGGATGAAAAAAGGGCGGCGCTCGTTTTTGAGAAGTTGGGCAGGATGAAAGAGAAGCCGCTTGTTCTAAAAAAGAGAGAGGCTGAGGAGATGTGCATGCAAATAACAATTGCCAAGGAGCTGAAAAATCCAACACACTACAGCGTGCATGACATGGTGGGGCTTTATGCGCAGAGGTACAAGGAGCTGCAGGCACTGCTGATGAACAAGATCGAGCTCAAGAACCCGGTCTCAATAAGGAACGCAAAGGGGCATTCGGCTGTGATAGGGATGAAAGGGGGCAATATGATAGAGGACCCAACAGGAAGCATGGGACTTGTCACAGACATAAAGCTCCTTGATGATGATGTTGTTGGGGCAGTAGGAAGGGTAAACAACAACACGCTCTATGCTGAAAAGATTGTATTTCCTGACACAGGCCTGAGGAGCCCTGCCAGATTCCCAATGAAAATAACAACAGGCAAGCACATTCTGGTTGAAGGCACAAGGTTCTATGAATGCTGTGGAGTGCTGGTGCTTGTGCATGTGGCTGACCACAAAAAGGCTGCAAAGGAGCTCGGGATAAATGAGAAAGATGTTCCCTTGGAGCTGTTAAAGAGAAGGCACCTGAACAAGCCACCGAATGATGTGATAGACCCTGTTCCTGATATCTTCATAACCACAACAACCGAGCATTTTACCAAGAACTACAAGGGAACAACAATCATAGGCCTGCCAAAACACAGGGCAGTGGAGATAGATTTAGAGACCAGGGACATAAGGGACATACCGAAAACAGTTTAAATCTTGAAGCATGATATACTGGCATGCAAATACAGATTCTTGGTTGCGACTACACGATTCTGAACAACAAGCCATTGATAAGACTTTTCGGCAAGGCGGTGGACGGCTCAACGGTCTGTGTTTTTTATGACAAGCTAAGGCCATATTTCTATGTCCATGCAAAGGAGAGCGATTTCGGCAAGATAATCGAGGAGCTAAAAAAGAGCCATGAGATATCTGCCCAAACAGAGGAGATGTTCCTTCCGATCGGGTACAGGGAGAAACCAGTAAGGGTCCTGAAGATAACAGGCAATGACCCTTCAAAGGTGCCAGAGATGAGGGAAATAACAAAAAAATACGGCACACCGTATGAGGCAGACATACTTTTCATATACAGGTTCATGGCTGACCATGGCCTTGTTGGCATGGGCTGGGCCGAGGTTGAGGGAATGCCTGCAAGGACAAGCACCGTCAAGTGCAGGGCATTCGAAGCAAAGAGCATAAAGCCAGTGGACAGATCAGAGAACATACCGCTGCGCTACCTTGCCCTGGACATAGAATGCATAACAAACGAGGACAGGATGCCTGAGCCTGACAAGGACCCGATAATAATGATATCCCTCAGGTTCAGTCAGGCATACAAGGGAAAGCAGAGCATGGCAATACTTGCAAAGCCAATAAGGGTTGACAGCGACTGCATTGAATGCGTAAATGAGGAGGAAATGCTGAAAAAACTCCTTGATGTGATAAAGGATTATGACCCTGATGTTCTGATAGGATACAACATCAACAACTTTGACATGCCCTATCTCCTGAAGAGGATGGAGGCCCTGAATGTGCCGCGGGACTTCGGGAGAACTGAGAAGAGGCCGTTCATGAGAAAAATAATGGGCGGATATGTCACAACAATAAGTGGTAGGGTAATTGTTGACCCCTTTGAGATACTGAAAAGAGACCCATGGGTAAGCTTCAGGAGGTACAACCTTGCCACTGTTGCAAGGGAAATGCTTGGAATGGAAAAGATGGATGTTGGCGGGCCAAAGGAGATGAGAGAACTGTGGAACAGCGGCTTCAAGGGCGTAAAGAAAATAGTTGACTACTGCAGAAAGGACTCTGAACTGGCATTGAGGCTGGTGCTTGACAAGGGAATGCTTGACAAGTTCTTTGAGCTCTCAAAAGTATCAGGGCTGTTGCTGCAGGACATATTCGGGGGCCAGGCACAGAGGCATGAAAACAAAATCCTGCACGAGTTCAAGAAGAGGAAGATACTCATGCCCTGCAGGCCTGATGCAGCAGAAATAAGCAAGAGAAGGGTTGAAAGGGAAAAAGTAGGGCTTACTGGTGCGCTTGTGCTCGACCCTATTGCTGGTCTGCATGCATCCGGGTGCACGCTTGTTCTGGATTTCCAGTCACTTTATCCTTCAATAATAAATCTGTTCAACATATGCCCGACAACAATACTGCTTGATGAAGGACCTTCTGATTATATTGTGACGCCCTATGGCACCAAGTTTGTCAAAAAAGAAACCAGGGAAGGTGTCCTTCCAAAGGTCATACGTGAAATGATAGACACGAGAATAGAAGTAAAGAAACAGATAAGGAAGGAGACAGACCCTGAGAGAACAAGGGTACTGAACGCAAAGCAGCTCGCACTGAAGACAATGGCAAACTCGCTCTATGGCTATACTGGCTATATGAGGTCAAGGCTCTATGTGATGGACATAGCAAACTCAATAACAAGCTTTGGAAGGGAAAACATAATGAAGACAAAGAAGCTTGTTGAGGACAACCATCCTGTGAAAGTGCTTTATGGGGACAGTGTGACAGCAGAAAGGTTCGTGACAGTCATGGACGAGAGCGGGACGATAAGAACAAAGAACATAGAAGAACTTTTCAATGAATTCTCAGGCTCTGTCTTCAATATAGGGCCCAAAGAAGCTGCGCGTGTAAGCGGTTATAAGGCGCTTACAGTAGACCCAAAGACCCATACAGCATGCTGGATGCCCATCAAAAAGGTAATACGCCACAAAACAGACAAGAAGGTATTCAGGGTTGTGCAGAAGTTCGGTGAGACAGCTGTAACGCAGGACCATTCCATAATGACACTAAGCAACGGCGAACTGGAAGAAACAAGACCAGAAGACATGGGCGGAAGGCGCATGATAAGGGTCGAGGGCATTCCCAGGGGAAGAAACATCAAGGAACTGGACCTTTTTGAGCACCTGTGCGGATACAGGACGGAAAGCCTCTACAAAGGAAGACAGAAAACAGCAATGGTGCATACTGACGGCGGCCTTCTTTATTTCGGCTGGATGAACAGGAAAGAGCCGGTAATGCTAAAGAGAATGATACATGCCGGTACACCTGAGATGGAGGCGCTGTGCAGGCTGATAGGCGCTTATGTTTCAGAGGGCAGCAGCTCAACACCTGAAACAACTGAATCACGCATGGGAGCAAGCATAGCATCGAGTGACATCAAATGGCTAAAACAATTAAAAGAAGATTATAAATTGCTTTTCAGAAACTGCAAGGCGTCTATAATACCGTCAATGCCGGGCATAAGAAGGCTAAACTCCAATGGAAGGCGTATTGAATACAAGGACAATACACACAAGCTTCAGGTGATGAACTCGCTTGCAGCTGTTTTTTTCAAAATGCTGTGCGGGCAAAGGAGCGACAGCAAATACTTGCCGGATTTTGTATTCAATTTACCAGAAAGATACCAGAGGATAGTACTGGATAACATGGTTCTTGGCGACGGTTCCCGTAAGTTCATGAACAGGAAGCTGCCTTATACAGAGCAGTACAAAAGGAGGAATTTCAGCTATACTACAAAATCACTCAGGCTTGCAAGCGGTTTCAGTCTGCTTCTTACGCTCTTAGGAATGAAGTACTCAATCAAATACAGGGAGCCCAAAAAGGCCTATACAATAACAACGACCACAAAACACAATGCAAAGGTCATTACAAAAACAATTGAAGAACCCTATGAAGGACATGTGTACGATTTAGAGGTTGAGGGTTCTCATATGTTTGTGGACAGCTGCGGCCAGGTGCTGCTTCATAATACTGACTCGATCTTCATAAAGACGAACATACTAAACCTTGACCTTGCTGAGCAGACAGGAAACGAGATCTCGGGGTTCGTGACAGAAAGGCTGCCCGGGCTCAAGCTCAGCTTTGAAAGGATATTCAGGACGTTTCTTATTCTGACAAAGAAGAGATATGCTGGCTGGGCATTTGACAAGAAGGGGAACAAGTGGAAGGACAGGATACTGATGAAAGGAATAGAGACAATAAGAAGGGACTGGTGCGAGCTGACATCTGACACAATGAAGGAAGTGCTTGAAATTGTTCTCAAGGAACAGGACATAAACAAGGCCTCACAGCATGTGAGGGCTGTGTTGAAGGATTTGGCGAACGGCAAAGTGCCTCTGGAGAAGCTGACAGTTGTGAAAGGAATAACAAAGTCGCTTGATGCATATGACGGGATACAGCCGCATGTTGAGCTTGCAAAGAAAATAAGGAAGAGGGACCCAACAAGACAGAACCTTGTTGGCGAGCGACTGGGCTATGTTATAATCAAGGGAAATGACCTATTGTCCAAAAGAGCAGAGGACCCAAAGTATGTAAAAGAAAGGGGACTGGAAATTGATTCACAGTATTACATAGAGAACCAGGTGCTGCCGCCGCTGGAAAGGATATTTGAGGCATGCAACATAACCAGGACAGAGCTGCTGGAAGGATGCAGGCAGAAGAGCCTCATGGACATACTCAATTCCAGACCAGAATCACCTGAGAACACAACACTCAAGGGAAGCGATGGTGTTTCATGCAAGAAGTGCAGATGGTTCTCGAAAAAACCTCCGCTGAGCGGTTCCTGTCCTGAATGCGGTTCACAAATATACTTCTCTTACAATGGCTCACTGGGAAAATTTGTGGATGTTCCTAAAAGCTGAGTCCGGCGAAGAGCAATATTGTTGGCAATAGCAGACAGCCCATACAATGGCTCCTCTTGATACCAACAATGTTCGGAATCAGGCCAATGGAGAGCGCGACCAGTGCAACAACCAGGCCTGTGGAGCCTGAAAAGATTGCCACGAGCGCGAACAAGAGAACAAAGATATGCAGGCAAAGCCTTCTGTAATCCATTCTTTTCAGAAAGAAAACAAACTTCCTGGTCATCCTTATTGTTATGTAAGCAGCAACCCCTGCAGATGCAACAATAACGCAAAGGAAAAGCAGCACATGGTTGAAACCAACAGCAATCATGTTACCAACTGCAACAGCAATACCGCTCCTGGCATTGCCTATGAGATAGAGCGCAAGAAGGGAATAGATGACATCCGAGGTGTTCACACCGCCGATTGCTATGAGAAAATTCCTGTCAGACTTGTGCCCAACTGCTTCCTGTGCAATCACTGTTGCCTGCGAGCTTCCCAATCCTGGGAGGAGGCCTGCTATAATGCCTGCCAGGCTCCCTATTCCAATACCAGATATTACTGATCTTCTCTTGATTCTTTCATATTCAAATGAAAAGCTTTCAGGCAGCTTGACATTTCTTTTAACTGACAGCAACAGAAGAGGAAGGCCGAAAAGTCCTGTAAGGAGGGGGAAAAGAATTTCCTTAACAGACATATAATTAATTGCAACATAGCCCAGCATGCCTGACAAGAGGAAAACATAAGCAGCCAGAATCTTGTTCTTGAAACCCTCCTCACCCATTATCATGTAGAACACAAGGGCCAATAAAATCCAGTGCAGGACAGGCCGTATAAGATGGTACACAGATGGTATGGTCAAGGAAAAAACAGGCAACAGCAGTATTGCAAGAAATGTAGCGCCAAGGCCGCCCACCACAGTGAGCCTGACTGCCTCAAACCCCCTTCCCTGCAAGAGGAGCCTGTGGCCAGGGAGAACAGAGAGTGCTGAATCTGCTTCTGGAGCACCCAGGAAGACAGCTGGTATGAAGCTAACAAACGAGTTTGTGACACCAGCACTTATCAGGATAATTGCTGCTTCAAGGGGCTGGAAAAGGAACGAGAAGCCAAGTATGATGGGAATTGTGCTGTTTGGGTGGAGGCCGGGGAATATGCCGCAGGCACAGCCAACAAACAAGCCCAACATGACTGCAAAGAGAAGCTCAATCATATATCTTTTTAAGGTTGATGCCACAAAAAAGTCTTATGTTCAACATGAAAGGCAGGCAGATGGAGAAAATGATGCGTCAGATGGGAATAAAGACAGAGGAAATAGATGCAGAGGAAGTGATAATAAAGACCCCCTCAAAGGAGCTTGTTGTGGAGAACCCCCAGGTAACCAAGGTAAAAATGGGAGGAGAGGAAACCCTGCAGATAATAGGGAAAATTATCGAAAGAGGGAAGGAGAAATTCACAAAGGAAGACATAGAAACGGTCATGAGCCAGACAGGAGCAAATGAGGAAGGTGCAAGGAAAGCACTGGAAGAGGAAGGGGACATGGCTGCTGCAATAATCAAGCTCAAGAAATA
>JBHIDR010000010.1:0-21361 GCA_046760225.1 Candidatus Aenigmatarchaeota archaeon | reverse complement strand
TAATCAAAAAACTGTGCAAGGAAAAGCTGGGGCAAGAATATCGCAAAAACAGAGAATGAGACTTATAGATAATATCCTTGAGCATTTTTCTATATCATTCAAATTTAAGAAAAGTGAAAGATCATACGTGATAACAGGTAGATACAACTGGGAAAAGTTAGCAAATATAAGAATTGCAGACTTGCATCCAGAAAAGAAAAAGAAATTTTGGAGAATGTACAATGAATTCAAAGAATTGCACTATTCCCATAACTTTATCAAAAACAATATAATATCTCATTTATCAAGCCCCAAAACAAGTACAGAGTTAGCTTCCTTATTCAATAGAGGTCGTAATAGGATTCAAAAAGCATTATCGGAATTAAAGAAAGAAGGGAAGATATCAAACTTTAGGGTTTATAGTAAAGACTTCTGGGTACAGAAAGATGCTGATGTAATTCTTATTTCAGGCGTGAAACAAAGATATATGAAAATATTAAGAAAACCACGAACTACAAAAGATATTTCAGATATACTTGGTGTATGTCCAAAATCTTCATATAGAAGATTAAAAGAATTAGAAAGATTAGGTTTGGTTAGAAGAAAGGATTATTTATGGTACAAAATACCAACAAATAAAGAGGTGAATGTATTGTGACACTAATCCTAGGGATTGACGAAAGCGGAAATAAGTCTAATTGATATTAGACTTACCGTAAGAGGTTCGGTCGTCGGCCCCCTAGTAATAGCAGGTGCTATCATAGAGGAAAGGAATCTGAAAAAGCTTGCTCCACTTGGCCTCAAGGACAGCAAACTTCTGACGCCAAAGAAAAGGGAGCTTATGTATGCAGAGCTCAAGAAGCTCCTCAAAGGTTATAATATAGTAAAGATTTCTGCAAGGAACATTGACACCTTGCGCCAGAAAAAGAACCTCAATATTATAGAAGCTGAAGCAATGGCAAGGATAATAAAGGAAGCTAGTGCAGACAAGGCTATTGTGGATGCACCCCAGGTGTCAACCGAAAAGTTCAGGAACATTCTTCTCAATCTGGCAAGGAACCACACGGAAATAATAGCAGAGAACAAGGCAGATGAGAGATACCCGATTGTGTCAGCAGCATCAATAATAGCAAAGGTGGAAAGAGATGCTGAGATAGGGAAGATAAAGAAGAAGGTGAAGTTCGACCTCGGAGTGGGCTATCCCCATGACGAGCGCACAATAGCCTTTGTCAAGGCTGCTATTGACAATCCAGACTTCTCGCATTATGTCCGTCACAGCTGGGTAACAGTAGAGATGCTAAAGGGCAAGAAGAAGCAGAAAAAGCTGGAAGAATTTTAATCACAACCTTTCGTCCAGAAGCTTTTCAGTAAGGGAGCGCTTATCTATTGGATAATAACATAAATCTATTATATCATCAATCTCTATGAAGCCTTCTTCCTCCAGTTCTTTAACATAACGATGAACATCTTCTTCTTTCATATTCAGCTCACCAGCTGCTGCAGCTGGTGTAACACCATCCTTGTGTTTCATTATGTACTCCAGGACACGTTCTCTTTCCTTTTCTTCTAATTCCCTCTGTTGCCTTCTCTCTATTTCTTCTTCTATCTCTTCATATTTTTTAAAGACAGCCGCATAACTGATATAAGTTTCCTCCAAGTCACTGTGGGTATGGGTCAGCTTATTCAAGAAATTTACCTTTTCCATTACTATTCTTCTTGGTTTTTCAGATTCCTTTATTGTTTTTCCTGGCTTCTTGGTTCTCCTAATTTTCTTCTTTAAGTCATAGAACTCTTCTGTCAAGATTTCCGTAGATCGTTCTACAAAGCTATTACAGCTTATATTTCGATTTATATTTCTAGGTACATTATAATTGAAAACACGCGCGAATATACAAGCATCCTTATAATCCTTTATTGCTTCACCGGTTTTTTGAGGATCTTGGAGAACATCATGTGCTTCAGAAATTATTTGGTTTTGAACCTCGTTTCTCTTTGCTTCTAGTCTCTCATACGTCTCAAAGAGTTCCTTCTCTTCAGGAACAATATGGTCATTTGTGGATTTTGTCTTGATACCTCTGTTCTCATCAGCATGCAGTTCTGTTGCTTTCATGAATGCTTCCTTTGCTTTCATTTGATAAAATATCCTTTTACCTTTGTCTTTGATATCATTACCAACATCTTCTGCACTCTTGACAAATCTCTCTGCTATTTCCTCCATCTGTTTGGCCCTGTTTTCTCCAGGCAGGCACGTACAATTGGTAAGATATTCAAGGACCTCTCTTCCATATACTGTAAGTTTGCCGAGCTCCTTATGCTTTTTATAACGCTCAGCCAGACCTTGTTCTTCCAGCCATTTTAATTGCTCGGGTTTAAGCTCAAAAATCTCATCTCCAAGCAGTTTTGACCAATTTACATTGTTACGCTCAAACCACACATCAAGGTACCCGCAAATAGAATACTGATACAGGGGCATCTCAGTGTTAGCAGGGCTCAATAGGCCTATTGAAACAAGGTCATATGCATCAGCCAGCTGCAAGTCCAAAAGAGTAAGCGGCGAAATCTTCGATTCTTCAATAAGGGGTAGTTTTTCCTTTAACCACTCTACTTCTTCAAGTTTTTTGTTCTCATAAAGGCCGCTCAAAACCTTGTAAAATGTGAACTCGTCCCAGAATCTTATTCTCTTTCCCCCTTTCCCCTCTATACCAACGTCAAACCTTTGCAGGAAATCCAGCATAGCAAAAAAATCTTTATCAAAATAGTTTGCACTGTTTATCAGAGACAGTGCAGTATCTTCATAATCCTTGGTCTTTATGAATTCAATTATTCTACGCTCCACCTCCTTTTCACTAGATGTTTTTTCTTCATTTTGGCCTGGAATATAAAACACTGGTTTTTCCAGACATACGCCCCAGCGTGAAACATCTGGCAGATTATAAAGATCAGATGCCCTGTAACCGGCTGCTCTGAGCTCCTCACTTGTCATCGGTCTTTCCTTAAGAATCTCATAAAGCTCATTTGTAGGCCTGTAGTCATTTTTACGCCTTCTCTTCCTTTTCTTCTTCACTCTGGGAGCAGAAGCAGCACTCTTAACCTTAGTGTAGTCCCTTATTTTAGTGTGGTCCTTTATAGGTCTCCTTATAATCTTAGAGTATTTCATAAAACCACCCATTTGATATTGTCTAATTAATCACTCATCTTTTGTATCTAAACCCGATTGTAATTCCCTGTTAAGTGCAATTTTATAAAGCGGACATTTCTCGAATCTCCTTCCATAGCATTGGTTCCCCCTGTCCAGCTTGATTTGTTCCTTCTTTCCATCAATTGTCAGCGTAAATGTCAGATAAAACTCGTCAATACCCCTCCCGTAGATGTATTCGCCCATTTCCTTCCTTGCAAGAGGGCACGGGTTATTAATTTTTGCAAAATCATATTCACAGGGCCCCGAATCGTCAGTATCTGCTAATTCGTAAACATCCTTTACTATCCTTGTTGAAGTGCGTGGCTTTTCCTTGCAACCGCACAGAAAGTCCACCAGATTATCAGCAAAACCCTTCTCCACTTCTTTGATTTCGTTATCAGTTATGTATTCTTCGCCGTACGTCTTTCTGTCTATGACGAGCTCGACCTTCTCTACCTTTATTATATCCTTATCAGGTGCCACATATTCGGCCTTTGGGCCTGAATCAGTAGCTTCTTTCTCTTCTTCTATCACCAGCTCATCCGGCATATGGTCCTTGATCGGTCTCCTTATGGTCTTTTTGCAGCTCATTTATAACCACCTAATAGTAATAATTAGGTTAAGATGGTATTTAAAATTAACGGTTTAGGCTAAAAAAGAAAAAGTGGCTAAATCCCGCTCTTGGCCTTTACAATTGCCCGGCCTCTTTTTTTCTTGCCCTTCCTCATTGACCAGGCAACCGAGCCGATTACTATGGCTGCGACTATTATTCCGCCAAGGGCTGTTGGGTTCTCTGTGACTCCAAGTATAGCACCTGTTATTCCGCCGGGTCCGGGTGGCTGTACTGTACATGCCCTTGTTTCAGTGAATTCATCGCATACCCATCCTGTTGTGGTATCACAGATATAGTTTGTTCTTGTCTGCTCACCATCAACACAGTCTGACCAGCCTGAAGGATCAGGACAGTCACACTGGGCAGTTACATTACCTACAATCAGGGTTGTTGTTGCATCAGCACCATATCTTTCAGCTGTTCTTACCTTTATCACAAGCTCCTTTGTGCCAATTGGTTCAGTGGCAGGCACGTTTATTGTGACTGAATAAGACACTGAGTTGTTTACAGAGAGCGTGTCAATGCTGGATGATATTGTGAACCAGCTTATTGGCAGTCCTCCTACATCAAGTGAAACATCTGTCAAAGTTATTTCTCCTGTATTTGCAACAGTAACATCAAATGTTCCTGTTTCTCCTGGCTGAATTTGTATCGAATCAGGCACTGTCAGGCTAACCTTTCCTGCCCTTATTATGACTGTTCCTCCCCTTCCACCAGGGCCACCAGGCCCACCTGGTCCTGTTGGTGCTGTTGTGACTGTTATGTTGACAGCTGTTCCGTTTGTTGTCCTGTTTGCAGAGTCAGTGCAGCTTGCAAATGCTGTGTAAGTGCCTGTTGAGCCAAAAGTATAAGCATATGTCACAGTACCGCTGCTTGTTGGTGTTCCGGTCATATTACCAACAAGACCGTCATTTATGTAGAGCTGGCATGATACAACACTTGTGTCATCAGACACAGCTGCTGAAAGTGTGTTTGCTCCAACCACAGGCGGGTTTGCATCAATCTCAACCTGCGGGTCTGCAGTTGTATTTACGATTATTGAGATGTTCCTCTTGCCCTGGTTTCCAGTATGGTCTGTTGCAACAACTTCTACTTCATATGTTCCATTGGCTGAAGGTATTGCATATGTGCCTGTCCATGTGTTCGTGTTTGCAGCATGCGTATACAGCGTGCTGTTGAATGTCACATTGGCAACAGCAACATTGTCAGTTGCAGTAACTGTCACATTAACCGTGTCCCCGGGCGCCGGTGTCGAGTTGGAGAACACTATTGTGCCTATGACAGGTGCTCTGCTGTCAGGATTGTAAATGTCTGTCAGGTTTGTGGGTGTTGTGTAGTTTGTGCCGTTGTACACGAGTGTTCCGTTATACATGAAGTCATTTTCTATGTACGCGTCTGTCACATCAGAGTTGTTCACAGTGCTGTTCTTGATAATAGAGTCAGTTATGTTGGAGTTCTCTATCCATGAATATTCAATATCAGACCTCAAGATGTCACTGTACCATATGTCTGACCAGTAGACATTTGAGTTGTTTACGGTGGAGTTAACAACTTCAGAGTATGTCACATTTGACTGGTCTGACACTGTTGAGTACCTTATTGAGGACATTGTAACGTTCGAGTTGCCCTTGATTACTGAACCAACAGATGGTATTGTGTAGTTCGGGTCAACAAAGGAGTCTTCTATATACATGCCTGTAAGGTCCTTGAATATAACAGTTGAGTCGATTATTGTACTGTTCCTTACAGTTGAGTGGCTCACATTGGAGCATGTTATTGTGCTGTTTCCGCCAGCTATGTTGAGCTTGTTGTCTACATAATACACTCCGTCAACAGTTGTGTTCACCAGGTGGCTTAAGCAAGGTATGCTGAAGTACACTGTCTCGCTTATATTCTCATTGTCTGCCTCATCAGCACCATAGAATGTGGCAGCATGCGCACCTTCACCAAGCCCTGTTATGAGCTTGTTCCATGTGCCTGAGCTGTTCTCAAGAGTATAATTGGTACCATCAATATCGACCTTCATCCATGAGCCGTCATCATTCATTGTTGCATTTGCCCAGACCTGGTCAATCTGGTATGTCTGGTTCAGCGGGCTGTTTACTGTTATCAGTGGTGCTGTTGTGTCAGGCACCTTTGCAAAGTAAGAGACTGAGCTTGCTGTGTAGTTCTCATCTCCGTTCCAGTATGCAGTGACATTGTAGTCCTTTTCCTCATCAAGCGTCACAGCTGCCTCCTGCGGTGTGTTGCCGACCTTTCCTCCACTAGGATATGTCAGTGTTATTATCTTTGAAACATCAAGTGCAGCAGTGAAGTTGGCAACATCATTCAGGCTGTATGTCTTGTTCCCTTCTGTTCCGTTCAGCCACAGCCTCATTGTGGTGCCCTTCTTTGCAATGTCAACATTGAAGCTCACTCCTGTTGTGTTGTCTGTATAGTTCTCAGTGCCTGTTGCATTCACAAAGTATGTGTAACTTCCTGCAGCAAGTGTCACGTCCTGGCCGTTCTCGCTTGTGACATCTGTGCCATTCCTGTAGATATTAACTGTTCCTGCTTCTGCTCCAGCAGTTGCATTCAGGGTGTCCTCATAAGTAAGGCTTGCATCAGCTGCCACTCCATTAAGCAACAGCCATACAGGATTGTCAAGCTTGTTGACAGTAAGAACATAACTGACCTCGCTGTCAGTGTAGTTCTCTGAAGCAGTGTAAGTGAAGTTGTACCTGTGAGCGCCTCCGCCGAGCAGTGTGGTGTCAGGGTTGCTTACAAGGGTAGCGTTCCTGTAGAGCCCTGTTGTAGCGCCTGAATCACCTTCTATCATGGTCCCTGTCACGTTCAGCTGGTCCTGGTAATCGATTGTGACATCACCTTCCACTCCGTTTATCTCAAGCTTCAGGGTAGGTGCAATCTTGTTTATTGTGAGCGTCCTTGTCACAGTGAGCTCAGAGTAGTTCTGCGACTGTTCATAAGTATAATTCATCTCATAGTTTCCTGCAGCCATGTCTGAATCAGTATAAGGGCTGTTCACTTCTGTGCCGTCAAGGTAGAGCTTTGCAGTTGCATTTTCATCACCTGTCTCTGTCCAGCCTGTAACGTTCAGTCCGCCTGCTTTGTAATCATGGTTGCCGTCAGCCTCTGCACCGTTTATTGCAAGATGGATAGTAGGGTTTATCCTGCTGACAGTGAGCCACCATGTAGCTGAACTTCCAGTATAGTTCTCGTTTCCTGGATTGACAGCTGTGTAATTGTAGGTCCCTGCTGCAAACGTATCTACTTCTGGGTTGCTCACAGCCTGTCCGTCCCTGTACAGCGTGACTGAAAGTGCTGAAGTTGTTGCAGTTGCATTTGTCTGTGTTCCATATGTGACAGTATTGTTCGCCTGATTGCCGTCTATGAACAGCTGTGTACTGGTTGATGCCTTGTTCACAGTGAGTATCTGCTCATCAGAGCCAGCAGTATAGTTCTCGTTCCCGTCAGCTACGCAAGTATAGTTGTAGTCGCCTGCAGCAAGCACTGTGTTGTCAGACTGGCCCACACCTGTTCCGTTCCTGTAAAGCGTGTAGTCAAGTGCATCTGACACACTGCATGTCGCCCCCGCTGCAGTACCATAGCTGATCGGGTTGCTTGTAAAGTTGACTGAAACAGTTGGTGTTGCCTTGTCCACGGTCAGGTACCATGTAACATCCCCTGCTGTGTAGTTCTCACCACCATCAGTGTGATAAACATATTCATATTCTCCTGCAGCAAGCTGCAGTATGTCAGGATTGCTTACATTTACGCTGTCCCTCTTCAGTACGAATGTCATGTCCTGCGCATCTGCAAAGTCATTCCATCCTGTTGCATTTGTGCTGACAGGATACGTGACTGAAACATTACCTTCTGTGCCATCAAGTTCAAGGTGCATGTTTGATGTCGGGTCTGCCTTGTTTATTGTAAGTATTTTTATCTCTGTTATGGGATCAGTATAGTTCTGGGTTTCAACATATTCGCATTCATAGCTATATTCTCCAGCAGCGAATGTCTCTGTTTCCGACACAGGGCTTGAGTCACTGTCAACTTCATTACCATCTCTAGTAAGATTCAGTGTCGCACCACTATCACCCTCAAGCAGCGCGCATGTCACTGTTGTCTGTGTTCCGTATGTCTCTGTCCATGAAGGACTTGCAGTCAGGTTAAGGCTGGCCTCTGCCTTCTCCACAGTGTATGTGTACTCCTGTGTTTCATTGCTGTTTCCTGCATTGTCCCATGCCTTCCACTTGTACTTGTAGTCGCCTGCTGGCAAATCAGTAATAGTGAAGATATACTCGTCCGGATCATTCCAACTTGCAGCATATTCCACGCCATCAAATGTTATGTTGATTTCACTTAGTCCTGAGGTATCATCATACCAGTCCATCAGGAAGTTATAACTCTTTCCTGACTCGTATGTGTATGGTGAAGAAGGAACCTCTACCCTGTTTGAATAATAAGGAGCTGTCTGGTCCATGCTTATGTCAATTTCCGAGTTTGTTGCCTCCTGGTTCCCAGCCACATCAATCGAATAATAATCAATTGTGTTATTACTGTCATCATTTGACAGTATGAACGAATCTGTATATGTCTGCCAATCACCACTGTTTATCCTGTACTTGGTATAGTCGCATCCTGAAACCTGTAGCTCACCATTTGAATCATCGCATGTGAGTGTTACAGTCACATCACTCACATACCAGTTGTTGTCTCCGTCCGGGCTTGCAGGTGACAGCGATATCGTTGTTGTCGGAGCTGTCTTGTCTATTTTTACGCTATTGGTCCTTGTCTGCTCCTGGTTTGTTGCATTGTCAACCGAGTAATATGATACTGTGTTATCGCCTTCAGCTGACACCGTGAAGGCTGAATCATAAGTAATCCAGTTACCGCTGTTTATCTTGTACATTGTATGGTCGCAGCCAGAGCCTCTTGATGCATAGGGAACTGAGCTGTCTGATACAGAATCGCTGCAGCTGAGTGTTATGTCAGCATCCTGGTTTGTCCAGTCAACATCACCGGATGATGTTGTTGTAGGTGCCACATCATCAGGACCAAGTCCTGCCTCTATTGTGACATTATCATTCATTCCGCTCCTTAGTGAGAACTGCTGCCTGTGCAAATCATATGAATTGTTGTATACCTCAAGCGTATATTGTCCATTGGCCATTGACCATGTCCACATCTTCTTGCCATAGACAGGGCCCTTGTATATGTTGCCATCAGAGTCATAGACAACCATGTAGGCTGAATATACATTGCTGTCAGTATCATAGTCATACACATTGATCTTGACATAGTGCGTATCAGCTGCAAGAACAGGTATGGCTATTGCTAGCATTGCTATGATTACTGAAACAACGATGAACTTCTCATGCAAGCCTTTCATACCTTTCATTCATTCACCCTTGGAAGTATTCTCTTGTCTTTTCTATGTTCTCTATCTTTATCGGTGTCCTTCTCAGCAACTTGTTATTCATGTCATATGCAGCAGCATAACCACCGTTCTTTTCATCGTCTCCTGTATCAACTATCTCAACATACTTAATCATTCCGTTCTCCCACTGGTCATAAAACCAATCAAGGTCAGTTACACCCTCCTTTTCATGGAGGTTGTAAAAGTCCATTGAGCCTGATTCATTGAGCTCTCCGTTGTCATCCATCCTGTTTATCCTCTTGTACCAGTGCTTCTTCTTTGCAACCTCCCAGGCAGCCACGAAGTTCTCGTGGTCAAGCCCCTCAAGGTATTCTGGTGTGAAGCCATAATGATGGTCAACATCCTGTCCCTTGAGGTCATATGCAGTCTTTACAATCTTTTCTGCAAGCCCTCTTGTGTGATTGGTAGTGATGTTGCTACCAATATCTGTGTTGATGTATATGAGGGAATACTCCTTTGATGGCTGTATCTGTACAACCATCTCCTTCAGTTCGTCGTTCTCTGGATCATCATCCATGAACTCAGGTATAAAGAGGGACCCAAGGAATATCTTTTCTGTTTCATTCAGGTTTCCATCAGCCATCAGCTTGTCATAGACCATTCCAAACAGGTCCTTGGGGATGTGCCAGTATTGTGTATATTTGTCGTCAAGGCTGTCAACATAGTCCTCAAGACCATCCAGGTCATCCTGTAAATCATCCCGCTCTTCTATCAGGTCCTTTATCCTGTCATCAAGGTCTTCCCAGTCTCCTTCCCTGTACTGGTCAGCCTCTGTATCAGCATCATTAAGGTAACCTTTCAGCTCATCAATGTAATCAGTTGCATTTGTAAGCTCATTCCTGAGGTCCCTTATCCTGTCATCAAGGTCCTGCCAGTCACCTGGCCTGTACTCGTCTGCTTCAGCATCAGCATCACTCAGATAGCCTTCAAGTTCTGCAATGTCATCCTGCAAATCCTGGATTTGCTGGTTTGCATCATCCAGCATGTCCTGGGTGTGGTCGAGCTTGCATTTGTAGACAAACTCGCTAAGGAACGGTGCATAGCTGTGGTCACCTATCTTTCCGTCTTCAAGAAAGTCCTGCGTTTCACCGAGAATAGAACGCTTGAAAGTGTCCAGATTCTCATCAAAGCCTATCACAACATTTTCTGCAATTTTCTTGCCGTCAATTGTTATTTCTCCCTTAAACGCGTTGACCGTAACATTGTATTCCACAACAAGCTTGCCGCTGTTCCCGTCCTCAAATTCTATATAGTCATAACCAAGGCCCTTGAGGTACTTTAACAGCGGCTTGATATTCGACTTTGCAATATTGAATTCATAAGCATAAACCCCGTCCTGAAGAACATCATCTCCAGGATTCTTCATCTCATAAGGCTGGATGTTCATGTCCTTTTCCATCTTTTCTTGCATGTATTCATTAAAGTCCTTTGCCAACACCTTATCAATTGTACCATCTTGCTTTTCAATTGTGAACTCTCCATGATCATCAATATTAATTTCCTTTATCCCGTCACCCCCGTATGGGGTTCCGTCTGCATCAACCACTTTACCATGGTCATTGTCAATGAAGTTGGTAACCTCAACATGGTCAACATGTTGGGGCTGTTCATCATCTATTGGAGGGAACACACCAGGGTATTTTTCACTAAGAAAATCATAGATGGGATGGTCGTTCAGTAGCTCTTCTGCAAGAATACTACCAAATATACCTCCAAAAAGTATTGCAGTCCCTTTCAAAGCATCCCTTTGCTTCTTTTTCTTTCTTGCCCTGGACCTCCAGCCCAAAGGTTTGGTATACTTTTTTTCCGGCATTTTATCACTCTGGCTTGTATTGCGGTCTTTCGCCTACATCCTTGATGCCCTTTTTGACCCTGGCAAGAGAATATATTGCGTCCTCGAGCATGCCCCATCTTTTCTGGAAGATTTTGCCCCATTTCTTTCCGCCCTTTGATTCAGCATACTCATTACATTCCTTTACCAAATCAACATAGGTCTCCTCCTTGTTCTCATCAATCATGTAGAGCTTGCATGCCTTGATGGAGGTGATGTCTCCGTCCTCATCCCTTCCAAACTTATATTTTATCACGAACAATGAAGGATTCTCGAGTCCTTCCTTCAGGTCCTCTATTTGTTCCTTCAGCTTGTTTATTCCTGCACCTGTCAGTGCTTCTGCCAGATGAGTGTTGTAAACAATAGTCTTAACCGGCTGGCGAGGGAATTCAGCCTTGCCCTTCTTCAGTTTCTCTACAAGAGGCAGGATTTTCTCATAGACCTTCTTTATTTCCTTTGCATCGTCCATTTTCCTTTCGTTACCGAACCAGAAGGGACTGTATTTCTTGGTTTCCTTTATCATTATCCTGTACTTTGCAATGCTGTCCTCCAGATCATTGTACAGTTCGTCATATTCCTTGATGTTCAGGAGGAAGTTTATGTCCTCCTTTATGTCCTTCTCATAGTCGAACACCAGTGTCTTTCCATCCTCAGTAATCATATGGAATTCCCTTTTACCTTCAACACTGTTAAGGATTTTTCTGATCTCCTTTCGTATGTTCTTCTTTACATGCTTGAAGTAATGTTCGTCGCTGATTTCTCCTATGCCCCTTATCAAACCTAGATAATTTCCCATCACGCGACCTTTGCCGTACTTGCCTTTCAGCAGACTGTTCCACAGCTTGGAAGCTTCCTCGCTTACATTCTCTCCAATATAATCCGATACTGTTTTTCTTTCCTCATTTCCTACAATCCTCTTATTGTCTCCTGCTTCCTGGAGGAGCGTTTCTGCCTGCTGGATGAAGCCTACATCATAAAGTTCCTCTAAAACCTCCACCTTGATAGGCAGGTAATCGAACCCTTCTTCATCACTGTCAGTCTTGGTTCCATCGTACTGGTCCAGGTTTGCCATGTCCACATTAATACCGCCTTTCATCTCGCCGTCCTTGCCTTTAACGTCCCCCACTTTGTACATGTCAGAACCGAGCCTCTTGAGGTCAGCCTTGATCTTTTTCAGCTCACTGTCCTCTTCTTCTTCTCCTTCCTCTTCCTTTCCTACTTCTTCATCTTCTTCAGCTTCAAACAAATAATCATACGTTTCCGGATATTTGCTGTAAGTTTTGGCCACAGTACCGAAATCGTTCTCCACATCTTCCAGACTAATGTTTTCAAAATAGTCCTTTTCATGCGTCTTGTAAAAGATTATGACCTTCTTGTCCATGTCTTCCTCGTCCTTGTACTTATCAAAGAACATTTTATAGGTTTCCAACGCTGATATCGAATCTACTGTTAAATCGAACTTTTCCTTTCCCTCATCACTAAGTGATTCATAAATTTCCCACTTCTTTAGCTCCTCCAGTGCCTCTTCTTCTGTTGATGGCCCTCTGTATGCTTCGTCCTTTTCCTCTGGTTCTTCTTTCATCTCTTCTACTGCTTCATCTGCCGGTGGCGCCTCCTCCGCTTGACCAGATGCTTCTGGCGCTTCATAATCAAAGTCCATATCTTCTTTTGATATATCAATTGTTTCAGATTCCTTTTCTTCCTTACTCTCTATTCCTTCTGCTTCTATGATTTTATCCAAATCATCTTTCTCCTTTTTCTCTTCGACCATTCAGCACCACCCTTGATTTTTATTACTTATCAATAATTACGAATCCAAAAACATTTAAATGCTTTCCATTAACTTACCTAAGGAAAGTCTGGACCCGTAAATATTAACTACCTCCATATTTTTTGATCCACTTATGGACCGAAACATGTGAGACCTTTATTCCTTTCATAGCAAGCAGCTCTGCAATCACATAGCTTGAAAGGTTGTGTTTGGTATGAAGCTTGACAGCATAAACAATAACCTTCTGCGGGAACCTTGCCCGTCTATACTTTGATTTTGAGCGTTTTGTGAACTGTTTGTTGCATTTTTTGCACTTGTAAATCTGGTGGGACCTCTCATTGAAGCCATTCTTCCAAGTAGTTGACTTGCATGTAGGGCATCTTAGCCTTCTTTCAACTGTATTAAGAGTCATAAAATTCTGCCCCCCCAGTGTTCAGGTTCTTGTACATTGTCGTGCCTTTCCTTTCTCCTGAAAAAAATGATTTGTTGTTTATATCGTAACAGAAGGAATAAGCGAACAAGGTTTTATTAAATTCCTCCGGAATATCAAAGATGTAGGCTGTGCCATCTTCATCTATTATATGGAGTTCAGACCTTTCTATGCCCTCATAACTGTAAGGGCCTTCCCTGAGCGGATCGCCCTTGGCAACGTATTTTAACGGCCTGAGCTCTCCCTTTATCATGACCATGGCAACATCAATTTTATCTTCCTCTTCTTCTTCCTTGTCCTTGTTAATCTTGTCAAGTGCCTTGAAATAGAAGTTAAATACCCCATTCATTTTTTTGCTGTTCCTGAAGCTGTACTTTCCCATGATATATTTTTTCAAGGTGAGATAATCGTCCTTTGTGATTTCCTTGGATTCATTGAGCGTATCAGCAACAACCTTTATTTTCTCAAGTGTTTTTATGTCGTCCACGTACCACTCGGCCTCTTCCCTGAACTTCTTTGCCTTTTTCTTGTTCTTTCCTGCTTTTTCTTCTAATTCTTCTGCACATATTTCCGCTCTTTCTATTGCATTCTCAATCTCATGGTAGAGTTTTTCATATTTCTCTTTATCAAGAAGTTTGTTGAGGTCGTTTTCAATATCTTCATCATGCAGCTTCTTGGCAAGTTTCTTAACTACCTTAATCATCTTTCCTTCATAATCTTTAGCTTTGTTTTGGGCAAAATTAATGTACTTCAGTGTGTTTGCAAACTTCCTGTCCTCGTTCTTGATTTTTTCCCTTTTCCTGGCCTTTTTCCTGCGCTTCTTTTTGAGGTAGTCCCCCATTATATTAACAGAATTACTCAGCATCAGTGTTGAGACGTTTTTGATAGCACTGTCCTTCAGATGTTTCTTGAGATCATGAGTGTGCTTGCGGAGGTCCTTCCTTCTCAGGGGCTCGATATCCGCCATTTTTACGAATTCCCTCCCTGTTTCAGTCAGGTAGATACAGCCACCCTCGTCAATAACCTTCCTTCCCCTTTTCATGTCAAACTCCAGGGCCTCTGAAAACTTAATGGTCTTCTCTCTGTACTCAAGCTCGTCCTCATCTTCATAATCAGTCCGTGCTCTGCTTCCCAGCAGTGTCATTTTACCACCTTTACGTCATAATATATTATGTACCGAAAAGGATTTAAATGCCATTTTTATACTGCCTCGGTAATTATAATTATGAAAAAGCGAAAAAAGGCAGCAAGAAAGAAGGCCTTTGACATCCATAAGTTGGGGAACATAGCCCTTGTGGTCATATTTGCATTGGCCGCAGTATCTATCTATGTGCCATTGGACGCAGCAGCAACCTACATAGTGCTTGGAGTGATGGGAGCAATAATCGCCATCCTGAATATAAGGAAGGCAGAGGAACAGCCCTTCCTCTTGGCAGTTATTGCGCTCATGGTCCTGACCACAGTGGTGTATGCCATACCAATCATGCCCTATCAGGTGGGAGAATTCCTAGTAAGGATTTCCATTCCCTTTGGTATTGCAGGCCTGATTGTTGCATTGGGGCTTATAATAAAAATTGCATGGGAATTATAAGGTACCCTGCAACAGCAGCTGCCATTGCAGCAGTCCATGCAAGTGCATTCCATCTTAGTATTTTTTGCCCGTCAAGCGGGGCTATTGGCAGAAGGTTGAATAATGCCAGTAACAGGCATATTCTTGAAGCAGGATATAAGATCCATACCAGCTCAGGCAAAGCAGGGATGAGTGCTCCGAAAATGAATCCCATTGCCAGGTTTATTGCTGGCCCTGAGAGCGATATCAGCCCTATCTCCTTTCTTGTCAGCCTGTGTACGCCCCAGGCAAATTCCTTCTTTACAATAGGCGAGAAATAAACAGCGCCAGGAGCCGCGAATATTATGCCGCCAGGCAGGATTGCGGTCAGCAGGGCCAGCATCAGCCCGAATACCCACATCCTGTATTCAGCAAATGCACCGAACTTCCTTGCAGCGGTCCTGTGGCCGAGCTCATGCAGCACAAAGGCAAAGCTGATTATGAACAGGGAGACAAGAAAATCATAAAATTTGGAAAAGGCAAACGCGAGCACCAGTGTAGAAAGCACTATGTCCCTTATTTCCCTCTGCTTAAAGTCAAGCAACCCCAGTTTCATTTCCTCACCTTTAGCATTTTCTCCAGCCCCTTCCTGTGGCCAGCGCCAACAACGACAACTATCTTATCATACTTTTTGGAGAGCTCCTTTATCCATCTTGCCATGTACCTGTTCCTGTCCTCCACAAGTATCTTGTAGAAGCTGGGCATGTCCCTCTTCATCATTCTCATTGCCTCCTCTATGATCCTTTCCGGCGGCACCCTGCTCAGGTCTATTCTTTGCTTTTTTGAGAACGGTGAAAAGAGCAGGGAGAGCAGTATCTTTGCAAACAGCCTGAACTTCTCAACAAAACCTATTCTTGAAATCTCGTACATTATCTCCCTTATGTCCTTGTCTATGAGGATTACCTTTGCACCTGTGCTCAGGCCTGTATCAGCTGCAACAAGCATCTCACTTCCTGGAAGAACACCTGTCTTCTTGCCAAGATATTGCTGTATCACAGCAAGCACATAGTGCGTTAGCCCGAAGCGCAGGCTCGGTCTGTAGTACCCTGACCTCAATGCCCTGTACCTCTCAGGGCAGAGCTCTATTGCAACGCAGCCTGGCTTCTCCTTGAGTATGGTGTTCCGCACATTCTCTATGCTTCTGGGCGATATGTGCGATGTCCCTATCACAATGGTTTTTCCCATAAATAGTCTAGTCCAGATTATTAAAAAACATTTAAATAAAAACCATCTTAACCATTTTTATGGCAATCCTTCCTGAAGTCGTGAATGCGCAGACAATAGCCATCTTTTTGGTATTCATAATAGTTGTTTTCGTGCTCTACAAGCTCTTCAAGCTAGCAATAAGGGCTGCTATTGCAGGGGCAGCAGGCCTTGCTTTCCCATGGGTGGTTGACTACCTTTCTTTGCCCCTTCCCATTGTGCCTTCGCTCGAGGCAAGCATGCAGTTCGCACTGCTTGCTGTAGCGCTCCTGCTGGCCTATGAGTTCTTCCATTTCATAGTCTTCATTGTAAAGGTAATCGCATTCCCCTTCAAACTCATCTTTGGAAAGGGGGACAAGAAGGAGATAAAAAGGTTAAGAAAGGAGGTAAAGGAAGTTGAAAAGGAAAAAAGGAAGAGATAGCCTTGCGCAGGAGCTCAAGAGACAGCTTGTACATGTCTCAGGCATAGTATTTGTCCTTTCTCTTATACATTTAGGCAAGAGCATGACCGTGATACTCACAGGAATAGCCCTTCTCATTGCCATCCTGATAGCAATTCATATAAGGGAGAAAAAAAGGATAATCTGGCCCCTGAAAATCATAAGCAGGATGGAAAAAAGGCTCCAGAACTGGGCAGGCGGCTTTGAAAGGCCAGGAGAGCTCCCAATGGGAGGTGCAATAACCTATGGCCTGGGCGTGATATTCACACTAGAGCTCTTTGCTCCTGAACTGGCTGTGCCTGCAATCCTGGTCCTTGCGCTGGCAGATTCTGCATCAACCCTGGTTGGAAGGAGATTGGGAAGGAACAAGCTCTTCATAAACAGGAAAAAGAGCTGGGAGGGCAGCACTGCTTTCCTTGTGGCCTGCTTTGTCGTGCTTCTTTTCTTTGCAAATCCCACAAAGGCAATTGCAGTAGCAGTGTTGGTAACGATTGTTGAAGCAATGCCCAAAATCGATGACAACATCTCGATCCCAATTGCAGTGGCCCTTCTGCTTTCCTTCTGATTACTGGCTCACAACAATCTCGTTCTCATTCGGGATTTCTATCTTGGTTGTACTGCCTGTTATCTCAATAGAAGAAGAGACCAGAATGTCACCGCTGAATGGTCCTGTCACAACCTTGTCATCCTCCACTGTTATGGATATCTTTCCATTGTCAGCAGCAATGGCCCCGCTCACACTGGAGAATGAGAAACCTGAGATATTGGTGTTCATTATGTTGATGTGGTTGTAGGAAAGGTTCTCTGTACTGATTGGTATTCTTTGCTCTGTCTCAAGCCCTATGCCGTCTGCATCAAATCCGCCTGCTGTTCCCTCGATGCCCAGCTTGTTTCCAACTGATATCTTTCCTTCAAACTCATCCAGGCTCAAGATCACTTCTGAAAGATTTTTCGTGTTGAGGAGCTTGTTGTCTATGTAAACGTCCGAGTTCGGGATGTTGAATGATACTTCTATGGAAGATGCCGGAACATCAACCTCGAATGCCTCAAAGGACAGGTTGGCTGAAAAAGAGACATTCTTCTCCACGCCTTCTCCCTTAAAGATTTTCTGGGGCAGGCTGAATATATCGCCAACCCCCTTTATCATTCCAGTAGCCAGAATTGCTGAAGCTATTATTGCTATTATTACTATGCCGGCAACAACAATCTTCCAATCAACCATGAGAATAATTTATTAGTTGTCTCTTATATAAAGATATTTATACTAGCTAATTCAAAGGATTTTTATGATTGATGTTTTGATGGCGCAGCTCGGGAACGGTGACTGGACCTCAACACTTTTATGGATTCTAATATTCATGGTATTCATCTTCTTCGGCCCAAGGCTCATGGTCACCCAGACAATCTGGAAGCTGGAGAGGGATGTTGCCAGGTTCGAGGATATGGCAACAAAGGCAAAGTCAATAGTGGTAAAGAGGGTATCAGCCAGACCCTCGAAAGAGCTCAAGACAAACATTGGCAATTTCATGGATTTTTTCGCTATTCCTCCTGTTGCAACAGACCCATATGGTGTTATAAAGAAGATAGATCTTGTTGTAAAGCAGTCTGACCAGAGGTTCAGGTACTTTGTGAAGCAGATCGCACCAAGGATGAGCAAGAACGAGCAGGCAGATCTGAAAAATGCGCTTGCTGGTGCAATGACAACCCACCAGATTGCAAAGATAGTCAGGCACTATCTTGAGCTGATAAAGAAGTACAAGATTTTCCAGCTTGCAATCCTGCTGCAGATGCAAATACCACTTATAGAGAGGCTGGCAAAGGCTGCCTTGGGTGCAACCCAGGCTTTTGCTGATGAAATGCCAATTGGTGATGGTATAGGCCCACTGGTTGTGGCCTCCATGATTCCTGCCAAGGCGAGGGTCAAGGTATATGAGGAAGAGGAAGTGGCTGTTGCAAGGACAAAGATTGCAGGCAGGAAAGTATGGATAGCCAAGGCAAGCGGGCCCGGAGCAAAGACAAGCTATCCAGGCAAGTTCCTCAAGAAGTTCATCAAGAGGAACAGGATAAACAGGATAATAACAGTTGACGCAGCACTCAGGCTGGAAGGAGAGAAAGCAGGCTCTGTTGCAGAAGGAGTCGGCATAGCAATGGGAGGAGTCGGCGTCGAGAGGTATGAGATAGAGGAGATAGCTGTTGCAAAGAACCTGCCCATTGATGCTGTTGCAATCAAGGTCAATGAGGAAGAGGCGCTGAATGCAATGGTAAAGGAAGTGGTTGATGCTGTGCCAAATGCAGTAGAGCTGGTTGACAGGGCTGTCAGAAGGGCAGGGAAAAGGGAGAGCATTCTTATATTCGGCGTGGGTAACACCTGTGGCGTTGGCAACAATGCAAAAGCAGCAAAGGAAGCCGAAGCCAAGATAAGAAAATACATAAAGAAAAAGGAAAAAGAGAAAGAAAAGAAAAAGAAAAAATAACGCTTAAATCCTTTTCTCTCCATAGTTTTCTTATGCCGGTTTACGAATCATCACACAAGTCGCATTTTGAGGTTGCACGCAGAAACGTGCCCAGCGTCATGCTGGGGTTCCATTTCGAGAACATGAATATTGTGAATATCCCAATACCAGACTACAAGGAAGAAATAGCGGAACTAATAGCTGCGGTTAGCGCCTACAACGATCCCAGGTACATACTGTCAAGGGCAGGCGACCTTTCTGTGTTTGACAATGATTGTGGCCGCGGAGGACCGTCCCTCACTACCTTGAGCCAGAACGGCGATATCCATTTTTTCGAAAAGTTCTTTTATAGGAAAGAGACTTCGGGCCAGCCAACCGATGAAGAAATAATGGAAATTTTCGAGGACGCGAAAAAAATAACGAGCGCTTTGGCCTGGCCATTAAAGCCTTATGGAGGAGCCAATTACATGCTCCACCGGAGTGAAATAGAGATTTATCTCATGGGCGGCACTAAGAAACTGCCCAAGCAACAGAAAGGATGGAGGAAAGCCTTCCGAAAGTTCGGAAAAGAAGTGTACACTTCCGCATTCAGAAGAAAATATGACATAGAGGTAATTGAAGAGAACGTGATGCCGAGATTCAGGTTCAAAAAGAATTCAGGGGCCTATCATAGCGGATATCTCAAGTCTGTGGTGAGGGCGCGAATCCCGGATCTGGTCATAAAGAAGCTGCCCTAGCCTTTGAAGAACTATAAATTCTGAATGAGTTATTTAAACTTTCCCCCCAATTCTTTCATATGAAAAAGAAACAAGAGAAGAAGGGAGAAGGGAAGTATCAGGCAGCTTCTCAAATGAGCCTGGACCCTGAGGGATGGAGGCCTGACAGGCCTCATGGTGTTTATCCCACGCAGAAGGCAGCATATACTTTCGATGATAAGGATGAGGAATACTCATGCAAAGGATGTGGAAAAATACTCAAGGAGGACTGGAAAACATGCCCTTACTGCGGGCTTGATTCTCTTGATGAAGAAGACAAACTTTAAATATTCTTAGGTGCTTTTATTCACTGATTGTCATGGCAATAAGACCTGGAAGATGTTATCATCACCAGACCAACAAGCCCTACACAAGGGTATCCAGAAGAAGCCCTAGGAAGAGCTATGTAAAGGGAGTGCCAGTTGGCAAGATACATCATTTTGAAACAGGGAATGTCAAAGGAGCAGCTTCTTTCCCGCTCACTTTTCATATTGTTTGCACCCAGAACAGGCAGATGAGAAGCAATTGCCTGGAAGCAGCAAGGGTCAGTGCAACCAAATACCTCACAGCAAAGGTGGGGGAAACGAACTTCTTCCTCAAGATAAGGCCGTATCCCCACCACGTGCTCAGGGAAAAGCCGCTTGCAACCGGAGCCGGAGCTGACCGATTCTCTGAGGGGATGAGGAGGTCCTTTGGAAAGCCTCACGGCGTGTCAGCAAGGATAAAGGCAGGCCAGAAAGTGGTTACTGTGAAGGCAATTGCAGGGAAGGAAAAGGAAGTCAAGGAAGCGCTCAGAAGAGCATCAATGAAGCTTCCAGGAAAATGCAGGATTGTCTTAGAATAAACTTATCTTGAGGCCCGGGTAGCCTTTATTTTCTTGGATTTTGCTTTCAAATAGCACGCATAACCTTCACATTTCCCACATTCCATCTGTGCCCTTGTAATCGATACAAAACTTTTATAATTAAAATCGCGAAGGCGTGATTTTGGGACAATGATGTATTTTCCCTTTTCACACTGGTACTTAATAAAGTCTGGTTCAGTGTCATCAGCTATCCTGCCCAAATAATTAAGATACTCATCCTTGGAGGCCATTTTCGAGGAATTGAAGGAACGCCTTATTCTTGTGACCTCCTTGCATGTGAAAGTCCTTTCAAGCATCTCACCGAATCGCTCGGTCACTGTCTTCCTGCCCTTTCTCTTTTTAGGGTACCCTCTGCCTTTTTTCCTCCTTTTGTCTTGCTCCTTCTTCCTTACACACACTTTACATGGTCCAGACGCTTTCCGCAGGCCACCACAATCAGGGCAGAACGTCATAACTAAAATATGGTAGTAATCCTTTTATGGTTATCGAAATCTTTATTTAACATCTTAACAAATTCTTTCTATGCCATTTGTAGTCACTGCTGAAAGCATAAGCAAGGAGAATGTCAAGGAAGTTGGTGGAAAGGCAGCTAACCTTGCAGAAATGATCAATATCAAGCTCCCTGTGCCAGATGCCTTCTTCATAACAGTCGAGTCATTCAACAAGTTCATTGAGGATAACAACCTGAAGCACAGGATTCTGGAGATAATAAAGAAAACCGATTTCTCAAACGTGGAGTCACTTGCAGAGACATCAGAAAAGATAAAGGAAACAATAATGGCTGGCAAGATGCC
>JBHIDR010000009.1:0-22325 GCA_046760225.1 Candidatus Aenigmatarchaeota archaeon | reverse complement strand
TATGAGGGCGATTATTGTCATTGTAAGAGCATTGGGAATGTTCATCAAATCAACTATTTATTTACCGCGTTATTTAATATATCTATGTCCGTCTTGAACAGCCTTGCAAACTGGTTCATAGAGGTTTCAAACTATTCAGTTGAAACATTCGGATATCTTGGTATATTCTTTATAGGCTTCCTCAGCAGCTTTACCCTGTTCCTTCCAACACCAGCGTTTGTGGTCATATTCGGCCTTGGTGCAGTAATGAACCCCTTCCTGGTCGGCATATTCTCTGGCCTGGGCTCTGCTGCAGGTGAATTAACAGGCTTTGTTGTTGGATATGGCAGCAAGCAGACAATAACAAGGAAATATGAGAAGCAGCTGAAGGACCTGGAGAAGAAATTCCAGAAATACAGTGGATGGCTGGTAATATTCCTGTTCTCAGTGGCACCTGTGCCGTTTGATATAATAGGGATTTTCTGCGGCAACATAGGCTACCCGTTCAAGAAGTTCATGATAGCTACCACAGCAGGAAAACTTGTAAAATACCTGTTCATAGCCTATGCTGGCTTTTACGGCATAGCTTGGGCATCATCTGTATTCGGGCTGGTTCTTTAGGATTGTCCATTTTATAGCCCTTCCATACTTCTTGCTTATGAGAAACAGCATATCAGATCTCTTTGTCCTTCTTCCGAACACCTTTACTCTTTTTTTCATTATGTCTTCAAGCGGGTCACCATAACAGATTATTCCTGCATTGCCCACTGTTCTTATGCAGTGCGAATCACTTCCTGCACATACAGGCATATCATACTTGATAGCAAATGCCTTTGCCTTGGTATTGTGAAAGGACATATTGCTGCTTGCATTGAAGATTTCAACTGCATCAGCTTTTGATGCCTCCTTCCCTATGCATTCCCTGAGTATGAATTTCGAGAATGGGTGTGGCGCTATAGCCACTCCTCCCAGTTCCCTTATTTTTTCAACAGTTTCTTGAACACTCATGCCTGCTTTTACATCGCTTTTGACCCCAAGTGCGAGCACATCACCTGATGCACTCCTTATTTCAGTGCCGGTTATGACCAGGAAATCCCTATCAACCCTTCTTGCGTACTTCTTTGCCTTCAGGCTGCTTTTCACATAGTTGTGGTCTGTTATCGCAATACCATCCAATCCCCTTTTTATTGCAGCCCTTATCATCTCCTCAGGCGTATTCAGCGCGTCTATTCCCCAGAACCAGTGCTTGCTGTATACTGTATGGTTATGCAGGTCTATTTTCATTACCATGGCACCTTCTTTACACCCAGTTTATATCCTATAATGCAGCTTGTAAAGTGTATTGCAGGCGTGACAACTAACATAATCATTATCATATATATGCTTATTTGCGTGAAGGCGAATGAGAACACAATTGCCCCTGCTATGAAGTCCAGCTGGTCTGCAAACAATGCACTCTCCCCTCTTCTCATGCCAATTCTTCTTTTGATGAAGCTGGCTGCAATATCACCAGATACAGCACCGAATGCTATCAGGAAACCAACAAATATGCTCATATGGGGAAACACAACACCGAACTGCGCACTATAGGCATTGATGAAGGGCATCACAGCCCATTCCAGTGCCCCTATTGCAGTTCCCATTACTACCCCGGCTATTATTCCTTCCAGGGTCTTGCCATCACCAAGTATCCTCTTCCCGTCCTTCAGCTTCCTGTTCTCATCAAGCTTGATTTTCCCCCTCACAAGGGGCGGGAACACATTTGCAGCATATGCAGGGAAAAGTATCCACCAGGCAAACACGAATTGTACCCACAGGTCCACCATGAAACCACACTTTAAACTGTACTTCAATATTTAAAAGCCAATGGTGCCCCTGCCGTGATTTGAACACGGGTTTCAAGGTCCGCAACCTTGAGTTCTATCCAGGCTAAACTACAGGGGCCTTATATATCTTTAAATACTTCAACCTTTTAAAAAATAGCAAGTGATTGAATGAGAATGAAGTGCATGACATGCGGGAAGGAGCTTGTAGGGCAGGAAGAGTTCGTGAAGTTCCCCTGTCCACAATGTGGCGAGATAACCATAATCAGGTGCAAGAGGTGCAAGACCCTTTCAACAGCCTACAAGTGCCCGAAATGCAGGTTTGAGGGACCATGATATGGGAGATGTTGCTATTTCTATAAAGATAATGCCGGCTTCAGGAGAAGTTGATATTGAAGAGGTCAAGAAAAAAATAGAGGAAAAAATAGACGTAAAGGATTCCAAAATAGAGCCCCTGGCCTTCGGGCTTAAGGCACTCAGGATAATGGTGGTAAAGCCTGATACAGGGGGAGGCACAGAGGAGATAGAAAGGCAGATAAAGGAAGTGGAAGGAGTGGGAGACGTGGAAGTGGAGTCTGTAACTCTTATATGAATTATGTTCAGAAATAACAAAAGGAGGGGATTTGTACGGTAGAATTCGAGACAATAGAAGCAAAGGAAATCAAGTTCGGAACAAACAAGTTCCTTGAAATCGCAAGGAAGAAGGCAAAGACAGAGGAAGGAGAGGTCGAGATAATATCGATTTCAAAGGGATTCGTGGGACAGGACGGAAGGAAGAGGTTCAAGAACGCACTTGGTTTCCCGGCTGAAAATGAAATAGTGGAGCAACTCGTGGAAGCCCTGAAAGCAATTTAAAATCTCCTTTGGAAACCGGTAGCCAAAGGGAAGAAGGCAGCTTGAGCAGTACCGCAAAAATCACAGCTGTGCAGCTTTGCTATTTTTCCACAAGCTTTACATATGCCCTTCATATATTTTATATAAATGTTATATCTCAAATCCTTTATAGTGTGATTGCATGATAATGGATTTCCTTATGGGCATAGAGATCAAAAAACCGCTGCACCTGTTCCTTGTAGGCATATTCCTGTCTTCAATCTCAGTGTTCATATCCATGGCGCTCTTTGCCCATGCACCAAGCATGGTGGTTGTCACCTTCATGACCATCCCCTCTATTTATGTTTTTACCAACCTGCTGAAGAAGAAGTCCGTTCAGGAGACCAAACTGCATTCGATAAGGAAGCTATTTGAAACAAATGCTGATATAGCTGAGCTTTACCTGCTCCTCTTCCTTGGCATGTCAATCGGCGTAGCGTTCTGGTACAGCGTCCTGCCGCAGGAAATGACCCAAATCCTCTTTTCAGAGCAGCTCTATAACCTCAGGCAGCTGGGCGTTTCAACAGCTGCAGCCGTGCAGCCGGACATATTCATGATAATTGCCATGAACAACATAAAGCTCGTGATACTGTGCACGATCCTGAGTTTTATTTTCGGTGCAGGCGCGCTCTTCATACTTTCATGGAACGCGTCTGTTGTGGGTGTTGCCATAGGCATAATCATAACCAAGATAAAGGCAACCGGAACAGCCATACACCTGGCCATTATGCAGGGATTTTCAGTGGGAACAGCCTATTATATACTGCATCTGGTGCCAGAGGTGGTTGCCTATTTCTATGCAGCAGTTGCAGGCGCATTCATAGCATCCGCTGTAATGAGATACAAACCATTCTCCCCTAACAGCAATAGGCTTATTGGCATTTCATTCTTGCTCTTGGGGATTGCAATAGCCCTTATTTTGGTGGGAGCTCTTATTGAGACGCAAATATCCCATGCAATCCAGGCCACATACAGGGTCTGAACCTTTAAGTAGTTTGTCCATATAATAGATTGAGGGTAGCGAAATGACAGAGAACATAATCAGACAAACCAAAACACTTTGCCCGGAATGTCTTAAAATTCTTCCAGCTGATATTTTCGAAAGGGAAGGAAAGGTATGGATAAGGAAGAGGTGCGAGGAACATGGCGAGTTCACAGACCTTTACTATGGCGACTATGGAATGTACCTGAAGGCAATGAAATGGCAGCACGATGGCAAGGGAATAAAAAACCCGAACACCAAGTTTGAGGGCTGCCCGATGAGCTGCGGTCTCTGCAACCAACATAAGTCCCACACAGCCCTAGCAAACATTGTAATAACCAACAGGTGCGACCTTGCCTGCTTCTATTGCTTCTTCTATGCAAAGGCAATGGGCTATGTTTATGAGCCTAGCTTGAACCAGATAAGGCTGATGCTCAGGAACCTCAGGCAGGAAAAGCCTGTTTCAACCAATGCATTACAGCTCACAGGAGGAGAGCCCATGCTGAGGGAGGACATAGTAGACATAGTCAAGATGGCAAAGGAAGAGGGCTTTGACCATGTCCAGCTGAACACAAACGGAATAAGGCTTTCCCATGATCCTGAGTTCGGCAAGATAATCAGGTCAGCAGGAGTCAACCACCTGTATCTGAGCTTTGACGGTGTTACAGCAAAGACAAACCCAAAGAACCACTGGGAGGTACCGCGCATATTCAAGAACTGCAGGGACACTGGAATGGGTATTGTGCTTGTTCCCGTTGTTATGAGGGGAATAAACGACCATGAGGTTGGTGACATATTAAAGTTCGGTCTCAAGAACATTGACATTGTCAGGGGAGTGAATTATCAACCTGTCTCCCTGGTTGGAAGGATATCAAAGGCAGATAGGGAGAAGATGAGGATTACAATACCTGACGTAATAAAGAATATAGAAGAGCAGACAAGCGGGACGGTTGTAAAAGAGGACTGGTATCCAGTCCCCACTGTGACAGCGTTCACACACTTTATTGAGGCAATAACAAATAGACAGAAGTATGAATTGACAGCCCATCCTGTGTGCGGCATGGCAACATACCTTTTCAAGGACAATGACAAAATCATACCAATTACGCGCTTTGTTGATGTGGAAGGCCTGACAGAATATCTGGATGAAAAAGCAAAAGAAGTGAGGGATGGCAAGAGCAGGCTCCTTGTCGGTGCTGAGATGATTTTCAGGCTGAACAAGTTCATTGATAAGGAGAAACAACCAAAAGGCCTGAACCTTGCAAACATACTTTTCAATGTGCTCAAAAACAGGGACTATGGCGCATTAAGGATATTCCATCACAAGACCATGTTCCTTGGAATGATGCATTTCCAGGACAAATTTAATTACGATATTGAACGCGTAAAACGTTGTTGTATTCATTATGCACAGCCTGACGGAAAGATAGTACCATTTTGCGCATTTAATGTGATACCAGAATGGTATAGAGATAAGATTCAAATGAAGTTCTCTTTATCCATAGAAGAGTGGGAGAAACAAAACAACAAGTCTCTAAAAGAGGACTTGTATGTTAGGGACGCGAAAAAATTAGAGAACGAACCTCTATATAAAAAATGCTACGGTCTTTGATAAGAAAGCAATAAAGTTGAAAGTTTTTCTTTTCTTTCTGGGTGATGAAATCCTACGGAATTATGGAATTTATTCAAGTTCGATTTATTAGTTATGTTAAGATAGCTTTGCATAAACTTATTTGTCGTAAGAGAGCTTTCTATTCCAAATTCCTTCAAAAGAACTTGGATTTCTTCTAGAAATTTCTTGCTTCTGTTCGCAAGATTTATTATTCTTAATCCCCGCTTCTTAGAATAAGATACTGACCCATCGCCATCGAAACAGCCTCTAAGAAAAGCTGCTTTCACAGATGAAGGAGATTTTTTAACAATATCCGGTACTGTAATTATACCAACTTTTCTCCCTTTAGGTATGTCTATACAATGAAAAATTATAGTAATGTTCTTGCTCTTGATATAAATTTGAATTCTATCTTTCTCATTCTGATAATATTTGTTATATTTGAAAACGTCCTTGATTTTCTTTAAAAAGATTTTTTGTAGGTATTTGCTCTTATTAGTGAATTGTACCCATCTCAAATTTTTATTTAAGTGACCATCTGTTATTATAAGACCACATAAATATGATAGATTTTCACTAAACTCTAATGGGAGTCTAATATTCAATGGCTCTGATCCCTTTCCTCCCCCTATTTTGTTAACCCCTTTTTCTAAAGAATTCGTTTGGGAATGCTCTCTAATCAAATTTAATTTACTTATCGGTACGAAGGACTTTCCAGTTTTCCATCTGCTTATTGTCCATTGTCTAACTCCAAAAACCTTAGCTATATCCTTTTGATTTTTAAATTGTATAGCAATTTTTGAAAATAACTCAAACCTAAAATTGTTATTAAAAAGAACAGAGAGCCCGTCCAAATCGTCCAAATGTATATATTTAACCTTTTTCATCATTCTTATGCACTTTTGAGATTTTTAATAATTTGTATAGTAAAGAATATAATAAACAAATAAACTAGTCTTTCTATGGGAGTTCAGCTAGGCTCTTTGATAAAGGGAAAGGACATTGAAATCAAACAACTGTCGGGTAAGGTAATCGCAATAGACGCATTCAATATACTTTACCAGTTCCTTTCAATAATACGCGACAGGGAAACAGGCCAGCCCCTCATGGATTCAAAGGGAAGGGTGACGTCCCATCTTTCTGGCCTCTTCTACAGGACAGCCAAGCTCATTGAGGCAGGTATAAGGCCTGTCTATGTTTTTGACGGTCCAAGGCCTGAGTTCAAGGCAGAAACAATAACCAAAAGAGCAGCTGTTAAAACAAAGGCAGAAAAGGCATGGAAAGAGGCACTGGCAAAAGGGAAAAAGGAAGAGGCAGTGAAGGCTGCAAAGATGACAGCACGTCTTACTGGTGAAATGATTGAGCAGTCCAAGAAACTTTTGGAGCATATGGGGGTGCAGGCTGTGCAGGCACCAGGAGAGGGCGAGGCCCAGTGCGCTGCAATGTGCAGCGAAAAACTGGTTTATGCAACAGCGAGCCAGGACTGGGATTCCCTGCTCTTCGGCTCACCCAGACTGGTCAGGAACCTTTCCATATCAGGAAAGAGAAGGATCCCAAAAACAGGCGCGTATGTTGATGTTTTCCCTGAGATTCTTGAACTGAAGTTAGTGCTGAAGGAGCTAAAGCTGAGCAGGGAGCAGCTGATAGTACTCGGCATGCTCGTCGGGACAGACTATAATCCAGGCATACGTGGCATAGGGCCAAAAACAGCACTTAAGATTGTTAGGGAAGAGAAGAAACTGGACAAGATAATCGAAAAGGCAGTACAAAAGAATCCATGGTATGGACCTGAACCAAAAGAAGTTTTGGATTATTTCCTGGACCCACCGTCGAAAAAAGTAAACATCAAGACACTGACCATGCATCCGGAAAAAATAAAGAAGTTCCTTGTTGACGAGTTCGAGTTCTCGGAAACAAGGATAGACAAGGCTGTTGAAAAACTAAAGGAAAAGAAACCTGGCAAGGGCTCTCTTGGCAAGTGGTTGAAGTGAAATTCAAAGATGCCCCTGACTTCAAGTTCCTTGTTACTTTTGTTCCGAACAAACAGGAGCCCATACACAACTGGTACTACTACAAGGAAGGCTTCTCAAAGGGCCTGGTTGATTTTTTTCTTTCTGAGTTCAAAGTCCCAAAGGATTCCATTGTATTTGACCCCTTCTGCGGTGTTGGCACAACCCTTCTTGCCTGCAAACAAAGAGGAATAATGTCAATAGGCATGGATATCTCACCGCTCACAGTGTTTGTATCAAGGGTAAAGACAAGGGATTATAGCATAGAAGAACTCGAAAAAGTAGTGAAAGAAGCGCTCAAGTGGAAGTTTACTAAACCTAAGAGGCTTCCGCAGGAGAAATGGCTCAGAAAAGTTTTTTCCATATGGGCACTGGAAGATATAATGTTTTACAGGAAAAAAATATTCGAGATAGAGGAGGAGAAGGCAAGGGACTTCCTCTTGCTCGGTCTTATTGATTCTGCAATGAAGTGTTCTTTTGCATACAAGGACGGAGCACTTGTGAGAATAAAAAGAAGGCCGGTCGCACCTGTTGCAAAGATGTTCAAGTACAAGATTAGAAGAATGCTAAAGGACCTGAGGAAAAAACCTTTGCCAGAAGTTCCAGTAGAAGTTGAAATAGGTGATGCCAGGAACATTGAGCTGTCAGACAACAGTATTGATTTTGTAATAACATCCCCACCTTACATGAACAAGATTGAGTACACAAGGATATACAAGACAGAATTTTCGCTTTTCTTCAACCTGCCTGAGACAAAGCTCCGCGCTTATGTTGGAGAGGGCGAGGACACTGAAAAAGCATATTTCAAGGACATGTCAAAGGTCCTTGATGAGCTCTTCCGTACTTGCAGACCTGGTGCAAGAATTGCCATGGTTGTTGGTGGTGGCTGTTTCCCTGACAGGGTTGTTGAAGCAGACAGGTTGGTAGCTGAGCTTGCACAAGAAAAAGGCTTCTCTGTGCCAGAGGTTCTTGTTGCGCGCCAGAGCTGGTGCACAAGACAGAAGACAATAAAGGTAGGAAAGATGAGGGAGAGCATTATCCTGATGCAAAAGCCCTAGCCCCTCAATTTCTTGAACCTGATATACTTCTCAGCAGATTCAGGGTCCCTCCTCTTCAGCTCCTTGTAAATCAATTTCCTTATGATGTAAGTAGGTATGTCAGGATAGAGCTTCTTGCTCACTTCTTCAGCAACCTTCTTTGCCACGCTCTCTGGAACACCTGCCCTTATGCATGAGTTCACAAGCTTCTGCATGCTAAAGGATTCCCATGTCTTGTCCCTTTTGACTACATTGATTGCAATCTGGTCCACAAAATCACCTCTTGAATCCGTATTTACCTATTAGCGGAACGAACATAAATCTGCCCATGTCCTTCTTCTTTATCTTGCCTTTCTTTTTAGTCACAACAAGCATGTGCTGCATGTACCTGTCTCCAACAGGAATTACCATCTTACCACCTTCTTTTAATTGCTCCACAAGCGGTTCTATCATTTCGGGGCAGGCGCATGTCACAATTATCCTGTCATAAGGTGCATTCTTCTTCAGTCCCTGCGATCCGTCTCCGTGAATAACTTCCACGTTCTTTATTTTGTTCTTCTTCAGGTTCTTTCTTGCAAAATCTGCCAGTTCCTTTAGCCTTTCTATGGTCCACACCTTTGCTCCGAGCTTTGATATTATTGCTGCCTGCCATCCACTGCCGCTCCCTATCTCAAGGACCTTGTTTCTTGGCTCCACATCAAGCATCCATGTCATCAGGGCAACAGTACTGGGCTGCGATATTGTCTGGTCATGACCGATTGACAGCGGGGTGTCCTTGTAAGCATACCTTTCAAGCGACTTTGGGACAAAGAGGTGCCTTGGCACATCTGCCATAGCCTTTTCTATTTCCTTTGACCTGAGCGTACCTAAGGCCTTCATCTGCATGAAAAGATCTTCCTGCTCAACTAGCCAATCCATTATCTCACCAGGTCTCCAACATCCTTGCCGTGCTCAAATATTTGCAAGAAGTAATCAACAATCTCTATTGCACCAACATCCTTTTTCCTTTCAAACTTCTTTTTCAGCCTCTTTGCTTTGGCATTTATTTCCTTTGCATCATCTATTAGGCTGACAGCAGTATCAAGGTCTTTTTTCAGGAAGCTCTTGACAGCTTTCTTGTATTTTTCAAAGACCAGTTCCCCGAACTTCATTACTTCCTTGTTTTTAACTTTCTTTAGCAATGGTACCATTTTTTTCAGTATATCACCAACCCTCTCTACTTTTTCAGAAGCAAGCCTGTAGTCAAGGCACTCCAGGAGCGTGAGTTCGCGTTCCGGCAATATGAAATATCCCTTGGATATGAATGTCCTTGTGTTCGCCACAACCATGAAATAGAACTTGTCAACCACCTCATCCCTTTCGTTCATCGTCTTTAGCACATCAGGCTCGTCCATATAGTTCAGTATGTCCTCGAACATGGAGCTTGTAAGGAAGACCATCCTGCTGAATGCCTGCCTTATCGGCATCTTCTGCGTGCCCAGGTTTTCAATAACTATCCTCTTGGAGCCCTCTTCGATTATTTCGACATTTATCAACCGCTTCAGGAACTTGGTTATCTTCTCCCTTTCAGCCTTGCTCAATGGCTTTGTAAGTATTATCTCAATGACATGCGTACCAAGCAGATATTCTCTGAAAAACTTCCTCAAAACATATCTGTCATGCCTTATTACAGCTCTCTTGATTTCCTTGTGCTCTTCTTTGAACGAAGGCATTATCTTCAGGGTGCCATCATCAAGAAGAAGGACATCCACACTATTTCCCTTTTCCAAATTATACTGTCTTGTCCATGACTTGGGTATTGTTATGAGTAATGAGCCTGCTATCTCCTGCAGCTTTCTTTTTTGTACTTCCATAATAACTTTATAGTTCTTTAAATATTTAAAGATTATCTATAAAGAACCCTAAACCCATATTTCTATTGGTGAGAAAGGTGTGCACACTCATAATGCTTTACAAGGTAATGGACGAATTCCTAGTCATAGCAATGGAGAACAGGGATGAGTACGCATACAAGGAAGAGCAGCCACCTGTTTATTTTGATGAAGATCCTTTCCATTCCTTCAAAACCTATGCCGCACTGGACAGCGGGACCAAAGGTACATGGCTGGCTTTCAACAGAAAAGGCATGTTTGTTGCTCTTACTGAGAGATGTTCCAGCAAGCCTGCTGATAAGCTGACAAAATCAATAGGAAGACTGTGCTTGGAAGTAGCAAGAACATATGGCAATGCAGAAGATGCAAAGGATTTTTTTGAAGAAGAACTGGAAGAAGGCGGTTATCACAAGGTGAACTTTGTTGTTGCAGACAAAGACAATGCCTACATGACTTATTATGATTCTAAGGTGGGCACAAGGAAAATTGATGAAGGAATACATATTTTCGTGAATGATTATCTTACCACATGTCCTGAAACATTCATCCAGAAGCATGACAGGGTTGATTCCATGCTCAGGAAAGACAGAGCAGAGATGCTTCTGAAAGACTTCAAGCCAAGGAGGATTGACGATGCAATAGAGAAGCTGAAAGAGCTTGCAAGGGATCACTATGACGATGTTGTGCCAAAGGAATTCACGCTATGCAACCATCACAGCGATGAGTTCTATACAAGGTCATCCAGCATAGTTGCAATTAACAAGGAATTTGAGAAGTCTACTTACCTTTACTGTCCTGGCAGACCTTGCGAAGAGGAGTACGAGGACTACTCACACCTGTTCAATGAGGTGAAAGCACATGTCTGAAATTAAAACATATTTTCATGGAAGCTCAGGGTTTGTGCCCTATGATGACGATTATAGCTGCTTCACCCTATACGCTAATGGAGATAAGGTCCTTATTGATGCAGGTGCTCAGAACATAATAAGGGACCTCAGGCCAGATTATGACATAGATGCTGTGTTCCTTTCACATATCCATCAGGACCATATGATGGCACTCTATCCTCTCCTGGCTGCAATGTATGATGCTGGAAGAGAGAGGTACCTTCCGATATACACTCCTGAGACACCTGTTGGAAAGATTTCAAACCATGTTGCTCCTAATAATTTCGAGGACCTTGGTTTTGAGATAGGGTTCATAGAGGAAATACCAAGGAAGGTTGGAAACATAGAAGTTGACTACCTTGAGACAAAGCACATGGTAAAGAACTATGCATACAGGTTCTCAACAGGAAAAAGAGAGCTTGTCTATACAGGAGACACCGGTCTTTTCAGAGAACTTAAGGAATTCTCAGCAGATGCAGACATACTTGTTGTTGATGCTACATTGAGTGAAGGATCAAGATATAAAAAGAATGGCCACATGACGCCATCTGATGTTTCATACTTGTTGGAGTATGCATGTCCAAAGAAGACTGTGCTCACGCACTTTGCAGAGCTTAGGCCTGCTGAGTTCAAGAGGCAGATTGATGCAGGAGTGCCGCTTTACACAGCAAGGCACGGCCTTGAGCTTGAAATGAAAAGATATGACACAGTTGCAATGGGCGGCACATTCGGACCTCTTCATAGGGGCCATAAGGAACTTTTGAAAGAGGCGTTCGAGAATGGAGAATATGTTTTTCTGGGAATGACAGATGACGAGATGATAAAGCACAAGAGCCCCAGGCCCCCGCCTTACAGGATACGATGTTTCCAGTTGATGGACTGTCTCACCAATGAACACGGTCTTGATAACTATGAGATAAACATGATTTTCGACATATATGGTGAGACACTGGAGAGAAAGGACATGCAAGCAATGGTTGTTACAAAAGAAACGCAAAAGAACCTTGAAAAAATAAACAGAAAAAGAAAGGAATTGGGCTTCCCTGAAATAGAAAAGATTCTAGTTGAAGATGTGCTCGCAGACGATTCAAGAAGGATATCATCAACCAGGATAAGGAAAGGTGAAATAGATTGCGATGGAAGAATGCTTAGAGAAAAGGAAGTATATAGGCTGAGGGAGGAGGACATTCCTTTCTTCAGGGAAACGTATGATGAAATCATAAGCAAGGATGGATATGAAGAAACAGCAGAAGCTGTGCTGAAAAGATACAGTCCTGATGTCATAGTAGGTGATGTTTCTGCATATTACCTGTTGAGAGCTGGTGCAAAGCCAGACCTTTTCATATATGATGGAAAGACAAGAAGGGAGAATGCAGATGAGATTGCAAAGTTTCTGGATGAATATAATGTAATGGGTGCTGAAGCACAGAGCAAGAAGTCCATAGTAAGCAGGGATGCATATGACAAAATATTCAGCATAAGGGATTTTCAAAAGCGCTGCAAAAAACACAGGTTCAAGCTTAAGGTTGAAGGAGAGGAGGACCTGCTGCTGGTTCCTGTTATTTTAGCATATCCTCATGATTCAGTTTTTTGTATAGGCAATCCTTTCCCACCTTACGGCATAAAGGTTTTTAGGAATAGTCCTGTCCTGCAGGAAAGGACAAAAAAATTATTGAGGAGATGACGATATGAAAGACACAAAGGTTGAAAAAATCGGGGATTACCTTGATGGAAAAGAGGTTGCACTCTGCGTAACAGGTGGCATAGCATCAATAAAGTCACCTATCACAGCAAGGGCATTGAGGAGATACGGTGCTGATGTCGAAGCTTATATGACAGAAGCTTCTTTGGAATTTGTTGGTTACAAGGCACTTGAATGGGCAACTGAAAGAGATGTAATCACACACCTTAGTGGCTATGCTGAACACACAAGAAAAAAGGACCTGATCCTTGTTGCACCAGCAACATTGAACACAATAGGGAAGGCAGCCAATGGAATAGCAGATGATGCAGTATCATCACTCCTGTCATCCTCTCTTGGAAGAAAGACCAAGATAGTAATGGCGCCAACAATGCATGAGACCATGTACAACAATCCTGCTTACAATGAGAACGTAAAAAAGCTAGAAGAATATGGCGTGAGGTTCATAGAGCCCAGGATGGACGAGGGCAAGGCAAAGATAGCAGACACAGAATACATAACAAGCTATGTTACGCGTGAACTCTCTGACTCAAGACTCAAAGGAAAGAAGGTAGTGATTACAGCAGGCCCAACAAGAGGCCCAATAGATAATGTCAGGTACATATCAAACAGGTCAGGTGGAAAGCTAGGAGTAAAGATCGCAAAAGAAGGTTATCTGAAAGGAGCAGATGTCACCTTGATATACGGTCCAGGAAAAGAAAAGGTGCCGCATTACATAAGGAGAGTGGATGTTGAAACACCGCAGCAGATGCTTGATGTATGCATGATAGAGATGAAGGAAGCTGATGCTGCAATATTCACAGCAGCTGTCCTGGACTATGAGCCAGCAGAATACACAGACAAAAAAATAAGGTCCACTGTTGATAATCTGCAGGTAAGGTTCAAGAAAACACCGAAGATAATAGACGAAGTAAAGAAAGCTTACAGAAGTGTTTTTGCAGTCGGGTTCAAGCTCGAGACCAAGAAGACAAGGGAGGAGATAGTAGACATAGCGTATGAGAAGATGAGGAAAGCGCACCTTAACCTGATTGTTGCAAATGACCTTGACTCAATTAGGGGAGATATCCATCCAGCATACATAGTTACGCCAGAGAAAGGTGTGTACGAGACAGAGACAAAGGACGAGATGGTAAAGGAGATATACAGTATTCTTGATACTCGGCTCGGTGTGAAAAGATTCAGGACAGAGCTGATTGACAATGGATACACCGAGTGACATTATAGAGGTAGGAAAGAAGCTGTACGAATTAGGTGTTTTCCCAGAGTATGAAGAGTCAACATTCGGCAACATAAGCATAAACAACAGCAAGATGATAGTGACAGGAAGAGGGGTTCACAAAGGTAGCCTGACCAAGGATGACTTGGTCAGAATAGAAGATGTTGATTTTGAAGAAAGAGTAGTGTATGCAATAGGTAAGGTCAAGCCGTCTACAGAAGCACTGGCACACTACATGATATATTCAAAATATCCTTACAAGGCAATAATACATGTTCATGACAATGCTGTTCTGGAATATGCAAAGAAGTATGTTGTTCCTAAGACAGAGAAAACATACCCATGTGGCACACTAGAGCTTGCAGAAGAAATACTAAAATGTATGGAAAATAACCCTGATACAAGGTACATAATTCTAAAACAACATGGCTCTATTGCTTTTGGAAAAAATCTTAAGGAAGCATATGAACTGATAGAAAAATATAATCGTGTTGCGAGGGATTATCTTGGAAATAAGACTGGTAAAAGAAAAAAGATATGGCCTTTCTGAAGAGTTGGAAGAGTTGAAAAGAGAGCACTATATTGATGTTTTTGGTAGGGATTACAAAGAGATTTACGAATTGTCTAATAGGCTCTGGCCAGGAGAGGAAATAATTTATCTTGAAGGGAACAGAAGGAAAATAGGCTACACAATAGTAAAGAAGGGAAAATTTGATTTGAAGTTCAGGAACTTTTCCATTCTCCCTGAATACAGGGGGAAGGGCCTTGCAAACTGCCTTGTGACAGCACTTGAAAAGGAGGCAAGTAAGCATCACCAGGAACTGGTTGAAAGAGGAAAGAAACCCGAAGAATATGATGTTATCTATCTTAGAAGCTACATCTATCCTGAAACTAGAGATTTTAGTCTGAAACATGATCCAAAATTTGAAATGGGATTATTTCTAAAAAAGGTCGGATTCGGTCCTTACACCTTCAATCCAAAGGAACTTAACCAGGAAGAGCAGCTTGCCCTGAAGAGTTATGAAACAAATAACTTGCTGAAATCATTGAGGGTATTCAAGAAAAAAATTGGTTCTGGAACAAGGCTGAAAGATTATATAAAAGAAGAACTGAGAGCATTAAAACCTGAGAAAAGAAAAATTGTCCTGGATGGTCTTGATGTAAAGATGAAGGTGTATGTGGAAAAGGGATTTGTCAGCTATAAATACAGTCTGTGCCCTGTCTGTGCTGATGTAGGAAGCTCACTTGAGGAACAGAAATGCTCAGAATGCTACATAGAAAGGACATGCAGGGAACCATTTGTTGAGGGGTTCAAGGATGACAATGAGGTATCATCTGAGTACTTCAGTGAAGTTGAGTGGTTCTTGAGGCAACAATAACTTTATTTTAAACCTACTATAAGATTAATTTATGCCTGAACTCAAGGAAATGGTTGAAAAGATAAAGAGCCTGAAGATACAGGGAGCAAAGGAGATAGCAACAGAGAGCCTTAGGTTCCTGAGGAAGTATTCAAGGAAGCATGGCTTCGGAAGCAAATTCAACAGGGCAATGAAGGAGCTGGAAGCTGCAAGGCCAACAGCAGTTGTTCTCCACAACTGCATTGAGATTCTCAAGAAGGACAAGAGCAAGAAAAAAATAAACTTTCTTCTCACAAAGCTTAAGACCTCTCCGAAAAAGATAGCAGAGGCAAGCAGGTTCATAAAGAGCGGGCAGACAATAATGACCCATTGCCATTCAGGTACAGCTGTGTCTGTGCTCAGGCACGCGAAGAAGCAGGGGAAGAGGATAAAGGTAATAGCAACTGAGACAGAACCAAAGCAGCAGGGAATAAGGACAGCAAAGGAGCTTGCTGCAGCAGGAATACCTGTCACCCTGATAGTTGATTCAGCTGTTTCCTTTTTCATGCCAGAAGTGGACCTTGTCATGGTTGGAAGTGATGCAATGAGGAAGGAAGGCAATGTGAACAAGATAGGAAGCCTGAACATAGCGCTTGCTGCCAACTTCTACAAGAAACCGTATTATGTTGTGGCATCTACTTTGAAGCTCGACAAAAGGAAAAAAATAGAGATTGAGGAAAGGCCACCATCAGAAGTTTACAAGGCATTGAAAGGTGTGAAGATAAGGAATCCTGCTTTTGATATCACACCATGGAGATTCATAACAAGGATAATAACTGAGAAAGGAATAATGACACCAGGAAATCTCAAGAGGCTGTTGTGATGCAGAAGGATGTTGCAAAGTTTGAAAAGAAGATGAACTGGGACAAGACAAAGGCAAACGAGATAATAAAGTTCATCAAGAAAGATGCAAGAGAACTTAACACAAGGAACGCTAAGCACAAGGCAGTTGATATCTTGTTCGAATGCATACAGCTTGCGAACAGGAAGAAAATGAACCTCTCGAACGAGCTAAAGAAGCACATGAAGGATGCTGGGAAGAAGTACAAGAAAATAAACGAATACTGCAGCAATTGTGATGAAATGATTATTGTGAGGGTAAGAAAAAAGGATTACAGGAAAGGAACGTTTACATTCAGGTGTCCTGAGTGTGGCAAAAGTCATGTTAGTATAAGGGTAAGATAATATGGCATACAAAGGATACACTCAAATGAACTACAGGCCGAAGAACGATATTGTCTGCACTTTCAGGATAGAGCCTGCAACCAGGCAGGCAAGGGAAGCTGTTGCAGCAGAGTCTTCTATTGGCACATGGAAGGAAGTTGCAACAATGACGCCAAGGATAAGGAAGATGGGAGCAAAAATATTCTGGGTGAAAGGAAATAACTTCAAGATTGCTTATCCTTCTGTTCTTTTCGAGCCAGGAAACATGCCGCAGATTCTATCCAGTGTTGCAGGTAACATATTCGGAATGAAGGCTGTAAATAACCTGCGTCTTGAGGACATTGATTTTCCAAGAAGCATTGAGAAGAGCTTTCCTGGTCCCAAGTACGGCATGAAAGGCGTAAGGAAAAAACTAAAAATAAGAAAAAGACCCTTGGTAGGCACAATAATAAAGCCGAAGCTAGGACTTTCTTCTTCAGCGCATGCAAAAGTGGCTTATGAGGCATGGTCAGGCGGCATTGATATTGTGAAGGATGATGAGAACCTGGCATCACAGTCATTCAACAGGTTCGAAGATAGGGTCAGAAAGACACTGAAGATGAGGAAGAAGGCAGAAAAGGAGGCAGGAGAGAAAAAGGCCTACATGCCCAATGTAACAGCCGAGACAAAGGAAATGTTGCGCAGAGCACATTTTGTCAAGAAGAATGGCGGAAGATACATCATGGTTGACATAATGACAGTGGGCTGGGCAGGTGTCCAGACACTGAGAAACGAAGACCTTGGCATGATAATGCATGCCCACAGGGCAATGCATGCTGCATTCACGCGGAACCCTAAACATGGCATATCCATGGTGGTCGAAGCCAAAATTGCAAAACTCGTTGGGGTCGACCAGCTGCATGTGGGCACTGTTGTAGGAAAAATGGCAGAAAAGAAGGAGGAGTTCCTGAGGATAGTTGATGCAACAAGGCCTGTGTTCCCTGTATGTTCAGGAGGTCTTCACCCAGGCCTTATAAGACCATTGGTGAAGATGGTTGGCAAGGACATAATCATACAGGCTGGAGGCGGGGTTCACGGTTATCCTGGAGGAACAAAGAAAGGAGCAGCTGCAATGAGGAGGGCAGTTGAAAACCTTTAAAAGCTTGAAATCCACATGATTGGCATGGAGATACCCAAACTACCCAAATTGACCAGGTTCGACAAGATAGCAGTTGCAGCACTGGTAATATTCGTGATTCTGGTCTCAATACCTGTATATACAGACAAGGCAGGTTGTGAGGTTGCAAGGCCAGGCTACAAGTGCGCTTCTGCAAAAGAGGTCATGGTAGAGCACTGCGAGTACTGGGGAAACTGGACCTGCGACTCGAATGCCCATATAAGTCTTCCGCAGGTAGAATGGTACATAGACAACCTGTGCGACATTCACAACCGATATCACAGCAATAGGTTCGATTGTGCAAATCTCAAGCTCGCCTGCAACCAGGCAACAGGAGAGCAGACCTGTCCTGTTTTATAATTTTTATATAGAACTTTTTCTAGAATATAATGTATGATTAAGTTCCTGTACAGAGCTTCACCAAAGAGATATGGACAGGGAAGCGGCCTGAAATACCCAAGACCGCGCAAGGGTTTCGTGTGGATTCATGTTACTTCTCCCACAAAGGCTGAGATAAAGAGGCTGAGCAAGGACTTCGGCATGAAGGAAACCCTTTTTGAGAAATACAGGAAGGAAAGGCGTTCAATGAAGTACTCCTGGAGTCCGCTGTCCTTTGTGATTGTTGATTATTATCCGATCAGGGGCGGTACAGGCGTGGAGAACGTGCTGTTTTTTGCAAGGGAGAACGTGTTGGTAACAGTCACTGAAAAGATGCTTCCGCACTACAACAGCATCTTCAAGAAGGTGAACCTCATGCTTCCAAAGTTGAAGGGCCTGGGCTACCTGCTTTATGAGATAATGGATTATGATATGGAAGAGAACTTCGAAGTTCTCCATCTAAATGAAAGGAGAATAGCAAAACTAGAGGAGCAGATGATAGGCAGGTCAAAGCAAAAGGATATAATAAGGGACATAGTAAGTCTCAAGAGATCGCTTCTTGTGATGTGGAGAAGATTCTGGGGCACATCTAAGATAATATTCTCAATAAGAAAGGGGCTCACATCAGTGAAGATAGACCCGAGCCTTGCAAGAATGCTTGACGATATCCATGATGCCTACATATACCAGATGGAGATGGTCTCTGCACAAAGGGAGACGCTGACAGACGCCATCACAATAAACGAGACAGTGATCTCAAACAGGCTGGCAAGCATCTCGAACAGGATAAACCTCAGTGTGAGGAAGCTCACATGGATAATGTTCATACTGACCGGAATAGGCACTGTGATAGCAGTGCCAAACACCCTTGGCACATTTTATGGAATACCCTATCTCCCACTCCAGGAACAGTTTAATTTGATTACATGGACACTTGCTATTACTGTTATAGTACCCGTCATACTGTTCTTGATTTACTGGAAAAAGGTCAGGCCAGAGGCTGGTTGAATGAAATTCAGGGCAAAGCCAATAAGTTTTGAGGCAGGAGGAAAAGGTGTAGTAATACTGAACAAGGCAGATGTTGAGACCCTGGGAATCCATGTGCTTGACAGGGTTTTCATAACAAAGGACAAAAAAACACTGATAGCCATAGTTGATGTCACTGAGAAGTTTGCCGAGCAGGGCGTTGCTGTTACCAACAGCGAGCTTAACAAGTTCTTCAAGCTGAAGCTCGGGGACGAGATTGAAATAGTCCCTGCTGAGGCGCCCGAGTCAGTAAAATTTGTCAAGCAGAAAATAACTGGTGCAAGGCTTGATGCCAGCAAGATAAGGGCCATTGTCCAGGATGTTGTTGAAAGGCATCTCTCGGAGATAGAACTTTCTGCTTTTGTTTCTGCCCTGGAGATTTATGGCCTGTCAATGGACGAGGCAGAAGGTCTTTCGAACGCAATGGTTGAGACAGGAAAGCAGTTCACAATACCGGGAAGGGTGATATGTGACAAGCATTCAATAGGCGGGGTGCCCGGTGATAAGACATCGCTCATCGGTGTGCCGATAATAGCTGCAGCCGGGCTTACTATTCCCAAGACCTCTTCCCGTGCAATAACCTCGGCCGCAGGAACAGCTGACAGGATGGAGGTGCTTGCTCCTGTTGACCTCAGTATTGACGAGATAAAGAAGGTCGTGAAGAAGACAAACGGCTGCCTTGTGTGGGGCGGTTCGCTTGAGCTTGCGCCTGCAGATGATGTTTTCATACAGGTAGAATACCCCCTTGGTGTAGACCCCCTTTTGCTCCCCTCAATAATGTCAAAGAAAAGGGCAGTGAATGCAAGGTATGTGATAATAGACATACCCACGGGAAGGGGAGCAAAGATAAAGACAACAGGGAGCGCATATTCGCTTGCTTCTGATTTCAGGGAACTGGGAAGAAGGATGGGAATGGAGGTCGCATGTACAATAACATTTGGTGAGCAGCCGATAGGCAAGGCAATAGGCCCTGCACTTGAGGCAAGGGAGGCACTCCAGACACTTGAGGGAAAGGGTCCGCCTGACCTTATTGAAAAGGTAACACAAGTGGTGGGAACACTTTTCGACCTGGTAGGAAAGAACAGGATCGAAGGAAAGAAGCACGCAATGAACATACTGAAGAACAAGAAGGCATTGAGGAAGATGAGGGAGATAATAGGCGAGCAGGGCGGAAATCCGAAAATAAAGGCCTCTGACATAAAGCTGGGAAAGAAGAACGTATCAGTCCGCTCAAAGAAGAGCGGCAAGGTTCTTTGGATGAAGAACGCTGAAATTGCTGCAATAGCAAGGGAGGCCGGGACACCAAAGGACAAGGGTGCAGGAATTCTTTTCAACAAGAAGATAGGGGACAGTGTGAAGAAGGGCGAGAAAACCCTCACGATTTATGCTGAAAACACAAGGAAGCTTAACAATGCCCTCAAGATGGTGGGAGAAATGGAACCTGTTATAGTTGACAAGAGAATAGAGAACAGGATGCTGACAGGAATATTCCCAACAGAAATACCCCACAGGAGAATATTTATGCTGGAGAGATAAAATGCCAAAGAAAACACTTCTGGTGATTCTTGATGGCGCTGCTGACGGCTTCATAGAGGGAAAGCGCACCACGCTTCAGGCAGCCAACAAGCCTATTCTTGACCTCTTCACAAGCAAGGGGTTTGCAGGTCTTGTTGACAACAGGCTCGGCACAGAACAGTTCGGTCCAGATTCAGGGATATCGCACTTCGTGCTCTTTGGTTATGATGAAAAGGACTATCCAGGAAGAGGTTATCTGGATGCACTTGGTGTTGGAGTAGACACAAGGCCTGATGAAGTTTACATGCGAGCAAATTTTGCAACAGTGAGGGAAGTGCCGTCTGCACTGGACACTGTTCCTTACAACCCAAAAACACTTCTCTTACCCGATTTCATTGTCCTGGACAGGAGAGCAGGAAGGGAGAGAGAGGGGCTGAAGGAGATATCAGAAGAAATAGCAAACATCTTCCTTGAGGGAATAAACTTCAGGTTCCACAAGTCAGTTGCGCACAGGGCGGTTCTGGTAATGAGGAACAACCTGGTATCCCCCCACATAACTGCTTCTGATCCGGGTTTTCCAGGAATGAAAGCACCTGAGATAAAACCACTTACTCCAGATAATGCTGCTATGCATACAGCAAAAACATTGAACAAATGGACAAGGGAAACGCACAAGAAAATGAAGAACCATCCTGCCAACAGGTACAGGATGAATCCTGCAAACTTCATTGTGCTGCGCGGTGCCAGCATGCAGAAGCAGTTCAAGCCCTTCCATGAAAAGTTCGGTCTCAGGGCAGCATGCATTGCAGCCTCACCGGTTGTAAGGGGGATTGCAAAGGCATTTGGAATGACAGTTCCCAATGTGACTGGTGCAACAGCTGACCTCAATACCAACTTAAGGGAAAAGACACTTGCAGCACTCGAGGCCTTAAGAAAACATGATTTTGTCGTGCTTCACATCCTTGGCGCTGATGTTGCAGGCCATGACAAGAAGTTCGATATCAAGAGGGGCTTCATAGAGAAGATAGACAGGGAGGTCTTCAAAAGGCTCACAGAGTATATTGACCTTAATACAACAATAATTGCAGCAACTTCAGACCACATATGCTCTATCTTTTCTGGTGTGCACGAAGCAGGCGCATTTCCTTTCATGATTTATGGAAAGGACATAGAGCCGAATGATGTCAAGAAGTATGATGAGCACACTTGTGCTGCAGGACCTTTCATAACAATAAATGAGTTCATGGAAACCCTGCTTGACAAGACTTAGTCTCTAAAGATAATGTTCATCAGTTCCTTTGTTTCTTCATAAAACTTTTCCTTCTCCTCTTCTGTGTAGGATTTTTCAACTTTATCAACAATACTCTTAAGGTCCTTCTTGTCCTTTGGTCTCATTTCATCCTTGTAAGCTTGTTTAGACACATAAAGAAGTGCGGGCGTTAAGCATGGGAATTCCAGTGCCTTTTTCTTTATTTTTACTTGCGGGACCTTTCCTTCATGCTGCCTGAAGAACCTGACAGGAATTCTCATGTTCTTGTAGAATTTCTCTGTTGAAAACGTATAACAACCATCATCATAGTCCATGAAGACTATGTATGCCCTTACATCATCATTTCTAGCAACAAGCTTGCTTTCAGTAGGCATCTCAAGAGAGAACTTTTCATCAAGAAGGTAATTGACCACATCTTCCTTAAGTAC
>JBHIDR010000008.1:0-22696 GCA_046760225.1 Candidatus Aenigmatarchaeota archaeon | reverse complement strand
TCTTCCTTAAGTACAGCCGGCATGCACATGTCAGGGCCCTTGTGGTTTCTCTGCAGCTTCCCGGCAAATCCTGATATGCCCCAGCCACCTCCCATATACCATTCTCCCGTGTTCTTCATGTGGCGGTAGAAATTATCTATGAACCTTGCCTGTTCCCTGATTGGTTTTAGAATCTTCATATCCCCAATAAGTATCGTAAGCTTTAAATACCTTCAGAAAACAGTATTATACTTACAGGAAAATGGTGGCTTTGTATGTACAGCAACTGAAGACTCAATGGAAAACTAGCTGAATCGGCGACGAGATGACGCTCCTTCTGGTCGAAAGACCAAACAAACCACCTCAAATGGGTTTATCAAAATCCATTCAATCATGGTCATGTCCTACATGGCGTGCCAGATGAATAAAGCCAATGCCTGAGCAAGAGCAATGAAAGGCCCAGGGGTATATGATGGCGAAAAAGCTGCAATGAACTAAGGGAACTGTCTCGTGAGCAGCAAAGTGCACATCGCAACAGATGCCGGTTGTGGTGGAAGGGTAGAAAAGGAAGCGATGGACTGCGTGGAACACCTTTTGAGCCTTCGGGCAATGAAATCAGGACGGTCACGTGAGCTTCTGTAGTGAAATTATCACGATGATGCCAGTGGAGGAGAAATGAGGATAGGGTCTAAGCACCACACACTGCCTGGTGGATAGCTTGGCTCCAGCACTGAAGAAGGTCGTAGCAAGCTGCGATAAGTCCTGGCGAGGCGCACGCAGCCCTAGAACCAGGAATTACCTAATGTGACCTCACGGCAGCTTCGGCTGTCATTCTCTTCGGAGAAAGGGAACCCGCTGGATTGAAGCATCTTATTAAGCGGAGGAAGAGAAAGAAATTCGATTCCGTTAGTAACGGCGAGTGAAGGCGGAACAGGGCAAACCGAATCGCTGCAGAAATGCAGTGGATATGTGGAACCCGTGTACAGCTTCGCTGTCCGACTCGAAGTCGCCTGGAAAGGCGTGCCCGAGAAGGTGATAGCCCTGTAGGGGTAGGACAGAAAGCTGATTGCGGGAAAAGAGTACTGCAGCTCGGATATGCTGTAGGAAGGTGGGTGGCATCAACACCCAACCCTAAATATGTCTGGAGTCCGATAGCGCACTAGTATGGTGACAGAAAGCTGAAAAGCATTCTTCATAGAAGATGAAAAGAGCTTGAAGCCAGTCAGTTATAGTCAGCCATGGCGCGAAAGGTGCCTTTCCGAACGAAAATCCAGAAATGGGTGTGTAGGAGGAAAGGCTTACAGTGTCATGGTGTCCGTTTCGAAATTAGAGCAAGTGTGATGACTCAGTTTCCATATTCTCCTTTTCGGTCTTGGACGTAGGGAGACGCGAAAAGTAGATAAGGAAGCTTCGCCTAAGAAGACCCATGAAAATTCAAATTTTCAATAAAGAAGCTGAAATTCTGAAAAATAATGAGGATTTGAATTATCTGATGGGATTCATAATTGGAGACGGAAATCTTTCCAGTAAATATCTTGTGAGGGCAGTAGAAGAAAATAAAGAATTTATACAAGAAATATTTGCTAGAAAATTTTCAAAGGTCTTCAAGAGGATGCCAAAAATATACTTTGATAGCTACAATAACTCCTTTGTAGCTTATGTGCATTCCAAGAAAATATGGACAATATTTAAGCATCTTGGAATACCTTCGGGTAATAAGTCCAGGATAGTAAGAGTACCGAAGACCGTCAAAGAGGACTCAAAATTAAGATGTTCTCTTTTATGTGGACTTTTTGATGCCGAAGGTTCGGTTATCGAAATGAAGGATTCTCACCATAAGAACGGATATTTGAGAATTCAAATGAAAGTCCATAATCATGGGTTAGCAAAAGACGTTTTTGAGGTTCTTTCTTTAGAAGGAATAAAATCGAACCTCTATGAATATAATGATTTTTCAATGATACATATTAATGGAAAAAAACAAGCTTCTATTTTTGTTGAAAAAATAGGATTTGAACATCCTATAAAGGCGAAGAAACTGAGAGCGCTTCTTTAACGAGAATCACGTGGCAGGGAGTTTATTCTCGTGGCAAGGTTAAGCGCTTCGGCGCGTAGCCATAGCGAAAGCAAAAAGCCCGCAGCCTTCGGGCCAGGGGCGTCGTGTGAAAGCGCGAGGAGTCACGGGGATAAGACCCGAAAGGACTCGATCTATGCCTGGGCAAGGTGAAGCGGGGCGAAAGCTCCGTGGAGGCCTGTTACCGGTTCTATCTCAAAGTGATCGGGTGACCTGGGCATAGGGGTGAAAAGCCAATCGAGAGTCCTAATAGCTGGTTCCTTCCGAAATGTGTCTCAGCACAGCCTCACCAGAGGTAGCTTGTGGGGTAAAGCACTGATTGGGAAGTTGTGGGGAGAAATCCCTGTCTTTCCTGTCAAACTAATAATCTGCAAGCGCCATAGAAGGTGGGAGTGAGGGTACCTGGGTAAGCTAGGTATCCGAAAAGCGAACAAGCTAGCCTGGGGTTAAGGTCCCCAAATGCAAGCTAAGTCACAAAGCTGGTGCCGTTCCAAAAACAGCGGGGCGGTAGGCTCAGAAGCAGCCATCCGATAATCAACGCGTAAGGCGAAGGAGTCGACTATAAATACTAGCGGACCCATTAAGGGTATGTGCATCTATCAAATTATCTCAATAAACTACCAGGCGATTTTCGTCTGGGTGGAGTAAAGAAGCTTGTCAGAGCTTATTGGGATGATAATGGCATGACATACAGAGGCTTTGCAAAAAAGTTTGGATATTCCGTAAAAAGTCTTGAACGCTATCTTTCAGTACGGGCATGGTCGTCTTTGCCGACGATAGCCTTTGTGAAAGATGTCGCTAGGACTTCGAATGCAAAGCTACTAGACGAAGCTTTCAGGCAGTTCGAGTTTATCGGGCTGCTTGGAAGCCCCGAACATGTCATTCTGCCCAAAACTTTTGATGAGAGGCTGGCATACTTTCTAGGAGCATTACGAGATGGGAGTGTAAGCCACTTCATATCATCGTCAGGAAAGCACAGATACAGTGTGATGGTTTCTGCCAAGCACAAATCTTGGCTGGAAACAGAAATCAAACCCGTATTTGAGAACTTTAATCAAAAGCCACAATACACGCTTTTTAGGGGTGATGTATGGGGTTTACGAGTCGAATCAAGAATTATGGCTACATTTTTACATGTCGTTTGCAATCATCCATTTGGTAAGCAAACGAAATGGCGAACCCCATCAATCGTATTGAAGGCTCCAGAAAGACTGAAAAAAGCTTACATCAAAGGGTTTTTTGACGCAGAAGGCGGATGTGGCAACCTAGCTGATATGTCTTTGAAGAAGGCCATGAAGCAGAATATGGCAATAAGATTTTATCAGAGCTGGGATAGCCGAACAGCATGTCCGCCTTTGCAAGATATGAAAAAAATTTTATTGGACTTGAAGATTAAGTCGAACTTATCTGTAACGATGCCTGACAAAGGCAGCACATATCCAAGATGGACATTAAGTATTCGCAATAAAGATGACATAGAAAAATTTTGTTTTTTAATTGGGTCTGCACACCCAAAGAAAAGGAATTTGGAAGTTTTATTAAAGTTGATTCATCGCCCACGAAACAGCGGACCCGTCGAGGGGCGGCGCGGTGAAAATGGACGGGAGTAAGCTTGCTACCGAGACCCCAGATGACGAAAGTCATAGCGTAGGAAGGCGTTCCGCGCGGACAGAAGCATCTGCGTAAGCAGGTGTGGACCGCCCGGAAATGAGAATCCTGCTGGTAGTAGCAGCAAAGTCGGGTTGGAACCCCGACCGCCAGAAGAGCAAGATTTTCCCGGCAATGTCGTTCAGCCGGGAGTTAGTCGATCCTAACTGAGCCCTTAACTGAAGCTCGGGAAAGGGAAGCAGGTTAATATTCCTGCACCACGGCCATACACGCGGCAACGCAAGTCCGGTTTCAGACGCTTCAGGATAGTCCGACGTAAGTTAACCGCTGAAACCCGGGAAGTTCTGTCAAAGAGAGAACCGGGTGAAGGCGCTAATAGCTTCTGTGTATACGGGAGTTCGGGTGACTCCAGGAGACCATGAAAATGAAACCGGTCGGATTGGCTGTGTCCGTATCAAGAACTGACAAGATATTAGCTTCACTAATATCTCAGGATACAGGTGACTCTTGCTGAAAAGGCGACGGCGTGACGGGATACACCGATCCAGGGAACTCGGCAAATTAGAGGGGTATCTTTGGTAGAACCCTTGCCTATCTGGAGATCAGGTAGGTCTCAGTAACCAGGGGAAGGCGACTGTTTAACAAAAACGTAGCTGACTGCTAGGGAGAAATCCTAAGTATAGTTGGTGAGTCCTGCCCAGTGCGGGTGTGTTAAACCCGGTTTCAACCGGGCCAAGCCCCCGTAAACGGCGGCGGTAACTCTGACCGTCTTAAGGTAGCGTAAATGTCAAGGTCTTCCCAGACCTTACAACGAAATCCCTTGCCGATTAATTGTCGGCCCGCATGAATGGATTAACGACTTTCCCACTGTCCCGGGTCGGACCCCGGCGAACCTGCTTTTGTGGTGAATAGGCCACAGACCCTCAGAGGGAAGAGAAGACCCCGTGGATGGGGTTAAGTAGAATGAGAAGAGGCGAGTTCAGCTGACATATTCTCCCTTTCTATTTCATAGAAAGTTAGATAAGTCAGCTTCACCTAAATGTCCTCATGAAAATTAAAAATTTTCATATCAAAAAACTTAAAAAGAAGGAATTATTTGCATATGAAACTGGTTTACATTTGGGTGATGGTTGTCTTTACATAAATAAAAATCATGGGATTTTCCGTGTGGAATTTTCTGGTGATGTAGAGAACGATAAGGAATTTTATTCCAATATTGTTCCAGACATCATAGAAAGACTTTATAGGAAAAGACCAAGGGTTTATTTGAAGAAGGGAGAACGTACATTAATAGCTGTTCTGAATTCCAAAGAAGTCGTACAAAAGAAAGTTAACATTGGAATTCCTGTTGGTAATAAATTGAAATTGAAGCACGTACCGATATGGATTCAAGGAAGTCTTATACCACACTTCATACGAGGGCTTGCAGATGCAGATTTTTCTGTTTCATTCAAAAAGAATAGAAAAGGTCTACACTGCGAACCTAGAATAGAGATGTTCACAAATAATGAAGTACTGGCAGATTTTGTGCAGACTCAGCTTAAACTGCTGGGCTTTAAACCTGCTCTTGAGAAGACCTCAAGAAGAGGTTTCAAAGAATTCAGGATAAGGATGTATGGAAAGAAGATGTTGAACGATTGGATGTATAAAATTGGTTTTTTCAATCCAAAACATTTGTCAAAAATTTATCTTTTTGAAAAGACGGGCAATTGCCCGCCTAAACTAACAACTGAACAGCGGTTGTCGCTTCTTTGACTATTTACCTCAACGGAAAGCTCTGCTGTAGCCTGTCGTTGCTGTATGGTTACGTTTCCATAGTGTAGGCAGGAGCTGCTAAGCCAACGTTTTCGGGCGTTGGATAGGCGCCAATGTAACACTGCCGTTTTGTGACTGTATGGCTAACCCTCGACTCGGGGGGACACCGGTTGGTGGACAGCTTGGCTGGGGCGGTACGCCCTTGACAGGAGATCAAGGGCGCCCAAAGAGTATCTATCAGATTAGTCTGGGAGATATTCGGGCATAGGTTTCCTCATCCTGGTCATAGCATTAGTCATAGCTATTGCTTCCAGAAAGAAATCAGGAGTAGAGTGTAAGCGCAAAAGGAGGCCTGACTGGATTCTGCACAGTAAAGGATCCAGCCGCGAAAGCGTGGGCTAACGATACACCAGTTTGTCCTTGATGGATGCCGGTGACTTCAGAAAAGCTACCCCGGGGATAACAGAGTCGTGGCGGGCGAGAGCTCCTAATTGCTCAAATCTTTCAACAGAAAGATAGCAATGAGCAAATCGACATTTCGGTGAGGGGTTTTCTCTTCAATAGGTTCCATAAAATCACTTGACCTCTGTCTCAACTTCCATATTCTCAATTTCGGTCATTGATATTATCCAGACACGAAATTTAGATAAAGAAGTTTCGACAAATATTCGGTCAGTGATTTTATGTCACTTAAAAAATCGTTTCAAAATAAAAGCAAGAAGTCAGATTTATTTTTGAGGAACCAATTGGGGAGAAATTATAGCCCTTCTCGGAACGAGAACCCGCGCGTTGCTACCTCGCTGTCGACTACAGCTAGGTGCAAACTTACTGTAGGCAGAAGCTTCCCCCCTCCTGGCTGTGCAGTAATTCAGGATGGGGATGTGCGTAGCACGCCGGTATCGGGTCACTTAGCCTTGTTAGTAGGGTTGCTTTTAACAGACGGAAGCGTTAGCTCTAAAGGTAGAGGCTGGGTTATAGAATTTACAGGTAAATCCAAAGAATTACACAGCCTTTTTAAGAAAATTATGAGGGACATCTTTGGTGACGTAAAATTTACTCAATTCAGAGATAGTAGATACAGAGATGTTATTAAAACAAAGGTTACCAGCAAGAGAATAGGAGAATATTTGCTAACGCTAATACCCACATTTAGAACAAAACAGCTGGAAAATGGGAAATTCCCAAATTCCAGAATACCGAAGTTTGTTTTCAAACTTCCTAAAATCCATAAGATTAGAATGTTGCAAGTAATGTTTTCTTGCGACGGTTCAATTAGCTTATGGGTTGTTTGGAATAAGAGATATGGATTATGGGAAATAAAAAAGTGGGTTAAATTTGCTTGTAAGCATCCGACAATAAGAAGACAAGTATATGCACTGTTAAGAGAACTCGGTTTTGAGCCCATTATAAGACCTGAAAATGATGAAGTTTTATTAATAAAGAAAAAAGATATCAAAAAATTTGCGAGAACAATAAGATTCATTCCAAGCGTAAGGGTAACAGGTGATAGTAAGAACTGGGAAGGATACGAGAAGAATAAAGTGCTTGATATCGCAGTAAGAAGTTACGAAGTAAAACAATTGGAATTGAAAAAATTCAAAACCAAACCAGAAATTATGGCATTTTTGAAGAGGCTTGCCTGATACCGGTTTCCTATCTTGAACTGCAAGCAGCCAAGGGTGCAGGTGTTCACTGATCAAAGGGGGACATTAGCTGGGTTCAGTACGTCGTGATTTGGTAGTGGGACGCAAACAATAGTGGTCTTCGAGCAGGGTATGAGGTTAGTGTCGATAATATGATGCATTATGCAGATGACAGATGAGGTCACATCCGATTCCTGCTGTCATACCTCAGATGATCCAACTGAGAGAGCATTAGCTCTGGCTGTGACCGAAACTTTCAGAGTTTGGTAGCCATTTCAATGAGGTTGGTATACCAGGGTATGATAAATTTATATCGAGGCAGTTCAGGCAATGACTGAAACCGCCCCATAGGCTAGATATGCCCGCAAGGAGTAGCTTATGAGCCTAAGAGAATTGTCTCGCTTATGCTTTTTGGGTGTCCTACACCAAACGACAAAGACAGTACGGTTTATATCTACTGAGGGTGTTGTTGCCTGACCCGAAGAAGGGGCAAGTACGAAATGTGCCTTACTTAAGAAAATATTTAAAGGAACCAACAAAATAAATGTGCATGGAAGGAGCCCTGGCTTATTTGAAAGGATCTTTGGCGGATGGCCACGTATACGATTTAAACAAAAGGATAAGAATAGTAGTTAGGCAGAAGAACAAGGAATGGTTGGAAAATACAATCGCTCCAATATTGAAGGACGTATCTGGAAAGAACCCAAAGATTCTAAGAACTCCTGACGGAATTTATATAATCTATGTGTACATTCACAAGAATAATCTAGACAGTGATGTGTTGAACATTTTAATGAAACCTCTCAATGAAGTAAAATTTGACACATTAAGTGATGAGATAAGTTTCCTGAGGGGGTTCTTTGATGCGGAAGGCTCTATATACAAAAATAAAAACAAGAAATCTGATATAAGAGTAATAATGTATCAAAAAGACAAGAAAATTCTGGAATACACTCAATATATTTTACAAAGGTTGGAAATAAGAGCTAAAATCTATGGGCCCTATAAAAATGGCACTAACAATATTTTCAGATTGATAGTGTTTACATGGAGGAATGTGGAAAAGTTTTTGAAACATGTTGGTACCTCTAACAAGGTAAAATTTAATCTTTTGTAGGCACACGTAAAAGGAACGCCCCCTCGTGGCCTCTGGTTCACCGGTTATCATATGGTAACGCCGGGTAGCTACGCCATAAGCGTTAAAGCCTGAAGGCATCTAAGGCTGAAGCGTCCGGGAAAAATAGGCAATGGCCACAGGCGAGACGACCTGTTTAATGGAGCAGGGGTGTAAGATAGAAGCTTCGGCGACTATTTCAGCTCACTGCCCCCAACGGCCTTTTTGTTTAGACCCCCTTAAAATTTCTCCTCCACTGGCTTGATGCTACCAGAGTATGTGCCGAGCCAAATGCGGGGCAATGAAGGCACATTCGCCCAGCATCTGAAAAACGATTTCTTTATTTACAACCAATCTGAATAACTTTCATGGCAAAAAGAAGAAGAGCTGCAAGAAAACCCGCAAGACTGATGATTGAAGAGCACAGGGCAGGACTCAGCCTTGGTGCGATTTTCGCAATATGGCACGCAGGATGGGTTCTGTTCGTGGCAGCAGGCATCGGAGACGCTTTTATAGCATGGATATCAGGAGTACACATGCTCACTAACCCGTACACGGTTCTGGCATTCGATGCAACGGCAGCTGTGATTGGCCTGATAGGTGCCTTCATATGCGGCTACATCACAGGCTGGATTTTCGCAGCAATCTGGAACAGGGTCTGAAAACAGAAAGATATCAGCATAAGCCTTTTCTGTTCTAATCTTAGTTATGTGCAAAGTTGAAACCAAACTTCTCCATGATATTAGAACCCTTGACCAAAAACTTAAGAAGATTAAAGAGCTTGAAGACGAGCTTGCACTTTATTGTAGTAATCTCAGATATGCAAGGGACACAAACAATCGCTTGCTCTACCTTGACTACGCGCTTTTCCCAATGGGCTCTTAATTAACAAAGAAATAATCTAATTCCTCTTTCTAGCTTTCTTTCTTCTTTTGCTCTTCCTTTTCTTCCCTATACCCTTGAAGTACAGGTACTGGCTTACCACGCCGCTTATGCCGACTATTACAGCAAGCACACCAGTTGTAGTATTCTGGGTGAACATTCCCACTATGTTGCTTATGCTGTGGGCAAACATACCTCCTTGGTGTGTTTCTGAAGCACTGCTCGCCACGTCCTTAGTACCGTTCTTACCCGAAGCAGTTGAATTTTCTTGGTTTATTACTGGCTCATTTGCTGTATTGGTATCTGTCTCATTTGCAGTGTTCTTGGATGATGACATTGTTACAGACAGCCCTCCCGAGCTTCCGCCGCCAGAACTTCCACTTCCTGAAGCTCCACTGGAACTTTTTGTTGCAAAGCTGAATATTTCGCTTTCAGCGCCGTTGTTGCCAAGGTCAAATGTAACAATCTTATAATAATAGGTTGTTCCTGCTGAAAGTCCTGTAAGTGTTAATGAGTGGGTTGTTCCGTAGGAGCTCTCGCTGACATTCAGATTAAGTTTACCTGCGTCAGTTCCATAGTACACTGTTCCTATCGTATCTTCATCCGTTTCCCAGCTTATCACAGCACTGTTTTTGGTCACATTTACCGCTGATACATTGGTTATGTCGGGCGCTGTGCTGTCAGTGCTCAGTATCATTGTTTTGTTGTAATTGTTCCAATATGCACCAAAATAAAAGCTGTAGTTCCCGTCAGGAACGCTTCTAGATTTTAGTTTAGGATTCAATGGGCCATTCACAGGGTATGTCGGGTCATATATTGTGAACTTTACCGGTATGTAATAACTCTGCGTGTATGAGGCGTAGATTGTATGTCTTGCAGGCATGAACGTCTCATTCCCATCTCCTTCGAATGAACAGCCATTATAGCATTCTGCATCATCCAAAATTCCATCAGAGCCAAAGAACAATCTTGCGCTGTAGTTTGTGCCGTCCTTTTCGATATAGCCATACACCTCATACCAATCTACAGTACCGTTGGTGTACATATAGACTGTCGGCAGTTCTGCTACACTGTCCTCCACGACTGTAACATTGTTGACTATCCATTCTTCTGTCACAATATCAAATCCGATTGCGTTCCAAAGGTACATGTATAATCCGGAGTCCTGATTGCCGTATGTGTTGTTGAAGAATGGATGAATCAGAATTGACTTGTTGTCCGAATCATAAATATTAAACCATGGATATGCCTCATTGCGCGTTGTGGTTATGTTGATCATTATATTTGCAGAATTGTTTGAACTCACATGTTCTGATGGATTTGCACCATATTTTTCGAAGATAAAGGTGTTATCTGCAGTGAAGTTATAAGTTGAACTTCTCCTGTTTTCCAGAACGTCCAATGCTGTTATTACTGCACCAACATTTTCCCGCCTCGTATATTCCCCGTAAAGTCTCTTTTTGAGTTTTGGGTTGTGGATGTTCTCCGAGGAATTTGAAACATTGAAAAGCACTATTTCCATATAAGAGTTCCATGAGCCAATATAGTCGTAGGTAACAGGATTGACTGGCCTATATACCACTTTTGTTGCATTGCTTATAATGTCTTCTGTGGCAAAGGAAAGGTTCATGGAATATACATCAGTGAATTCCCCGTTCGAATTAAAAATCAGAAACCCTTCTGTCCATGGACTGAAAGTCGGATCAAAGTTTTGAGATGATTTGGTGCCGTTTTCATCTATCCACACAAAGACAATAAAGTCTCCTGTTTCGTCCTCAACAACACCGACGTCTGGTGTTGACTGGGAAGAGGAGCTGTCAGTACCGTTCAGATAGTACATGTAGGTGTCCCATTCAAATGAGTAATTCCCGTCAACGCCGTATTGCCCGTCTGTCGTGCTCAGGTTATAAAATTCATACATAAAGGAAAGATAATCATGCGGTATGTAGCCTACAACATAGTCAATACCGCTTTTGCTGTCTGTTATTTCGACCTCAATGACCGGATATTCAACCCTGTTGTATGTTGTGTTTTCGAATGTGGAATTTCCGAATTCTGAGCCATCTTTATCAAGGCCAATGGTGAAGTTGAGCCACTGGTCATTTCCTGCATCATCAATAGCATATGCATATACTTCTGCAACATCGCAGTTGGGATTGAAAAACGACCAGTCATATGTTTCCTCGTATGCTGTCTGATTGATAAGGCTAGATGATGGGCCATAATAGTAGTCAGCGGAACAATTTGTCGTAACATTCGGAGAAGGCATGTTTGTCCAGATGTCATGGTATTCTATTGTAAGATTCTGGTTAGGTCCCATGTAGAGGGATTCAAAGGGCCAAAGGAATACTTCTATATAGGGTCCTGTCTTGTCAACATAAAAATCTCCTGTCGACGAATTGGTTGTTGTGACATTCTCGCAGCTGACATACCACGTATATGAGCCTTCTGCATAAGTTTTGTTCGGAAAAAGATAATACTGCATGTCTTTGGTTGCACTTGTCTCATTCACGGCCTCGTTATCAATCCATAGAATACAGAGCGCGCTGTTATTATCAGAGCTATGATATTTGAAACCGAACGAGGCATAGGAAGAATCATTAACATGGACGATGTAAGAAGGATAAAGATCTATCCATTCCCCAGACGCATAGGAAAATATTGAAAAAACAGCAAAAAAGATACCTATCAATAAGGCAGTAACCACAAGATTCTTCATAATAGTTATTACTTTAAAGTGGTATATAAAGCTATCGTTTCCTGCAAACCTTTAAAAACCCCAGAAATCTACTTTTAACTGGTGAGCTGGGCACGCAACCACCGCTGCTCTGCAGTGAGGAAGTTCCGTCCACCGATACATTTGCCGCGCCCAAGGCGCATGGCCGAGAGGTCAAGGCAGTCGAAGAGAAGCTTCATGGTTTCTCACGGCACAAGCCGGCAAGGTGCAATGCCAAGTAGGCCCTGATGATGAAAGAGGGGCGGGTAGGCAGCTAAGTCAAATGTTGCAAAGCGATGCAGATGAAGCGCGAATTGCAGCGCTGATTCGCTTCACAGAAGACGGGCTATGTCCAGCACACCGCTATTCATGGGCGGCTTTAATGAACAATAATAAAATAATAAGTGAACTGAAGAAAAAGTACAGTGTAAATAGTCTTGAAGAGTTTAGCCAACATGTTAAAGAGGGTAGGATAGGACCGAAATTTCCTGGGGACTTTGAATATGAAGATGATTATTTCTTATGGCGCGACATAGAGTACGAAAAAAGGAAAGAGAAGGGTTCTGTATAAGATTAAGTTACTAAAGCACACCTCTTTTTACTTCGTTAAATTCTGAAGTCGAAAGATTAACTTTAAAACATTTGAGTGGAAATAGATTGAATGGCAGAATACGTGATTCTGGTTGACAGGGATGATAATGAAATAGGGAGCATGGAGAAGATAGAGGCGCACAAGAACGGAGGAACACTCCACAGGGCATTCTCAGTTTTCATCTTCAATTCCGAAGGCAAAATGCTTCTTCAGAGAAGGGCGCTTTCAAAATATCATTTCAGCGGCCTTTGGACAAACACATGCTGCAGCCATCCAAGGAAAGGAGAGACAACCGAAGAAGCGGCCCACCGCCGTCTGGTCGAGGAATGCGGCTTTGACACAGGACTCAAGGAAATCACAAGCTTTATATATCAAGCAGATTCAGACGGGGAACTGTCAGAGCACGAGTTCGATCATGTTTTCATAGGAAATTATGAAGGCGAGATAAAGCCCAACCCAGAGGAAATAGCAGAGATAAAATGGGTAACAATTGATGAGCTGAAGGAGGATGTAAGCAACAACCCGCAGAACTACACACCATGGTTCAAGATTGTGCTGGACAAGGTCATAGAGCACTTCCAAGGCAAAACTTAGTGGTATTATCATGAAAATAACAATTTGCGGTAGCATGAGATTTGCTAAAGAGATGCATGATGCATACAAATTCCTAAGGGAGAAAGGCCATGACGTTTTCTTGCCAGAATTCGTTATTGAATTTGTTGAAGGAAAACTGGATTGGGAGATGGGCAGCCTGAACAGTGAGGAAGGGGCAGAGAAAAAGAAAGAGCATAATTTAATTTATAAGCATTACCAAAAAATTAAGGAAAGCGATGCAATCCTGATAATCAATAGCGAAAAGAACAACATCAAAAATTATATCGGTGCAAACACCCTTATTGAGATGGGCTTTGCCCATGTTCTGAACAAGAAGATATATCTTTTGAACGGTTTGCCGGAATTTGAATATTTGCTGGCAGAAGTAAAAGCAATGGGGCCCATTATCCTTGACGGCAAGCTCGAAAAAATAGAATAAACTTTAAATACTTCACAAGCAATGTGGTTTGTATGGCAGAGAAGCAAAGGATGCAGGCGCCTTCCGGCATGGCCGGGCTGGTAAGGTATTATGAGGAGGAAAAGAGCCTTGTGAAGCTCAGGCCCGAGCATGTGGTTGCTTTCTGCGCCGCCCTTGTGATTCTTGAGATATTCCTTTACCTGATGTTCCCGCTTTAAGATTTTTATTCTGGTAGAAAGAAAAATATAGCATGGCAAAGGTAAAGCTCGGGCCAGCAGGAATACCCTTGTCTGCAAGGGGGATGACTTCTGTCGATGGGGTCAGGAAGGTGAAAGAGCTTGGGCTCCAGGCCATGGAAATCGAGTTCGTGCGCGGAGTTGGCATGAAGAACCCGACTGCAAAGGAGCTCGGCAAGGTTGCAAAGGAACTGAAGATAGAGCTCTCAATACATGCTCCCTACTACATCAATCTGAGCTCTATGGAAAGGATAAAGATAAGGCAGAGCATGAAGCGAATTCTTGATTCCTGTGAGCGCGGCCATCACATGGGAGCAAAGATAGTTGTGTTCCACCCAGGCTACTTCGGAAAGTTCTCAAAAGAGAAGGTAGAGGAAATGATAGTACATGCATGCCAGGAGATGTCAGACAAGATAAAGGGTAATGGCTGGAAGGTTCTTCTTGGCCCTGAGACAACCGGAAAGCACTCGGCCTTTGGCTCGCTGGAGGAGACAATAAGGCTCTGCAGGAAGGTGAAGGGATGCAAGCCTGTTGTTGATTTCGCCCACCTCTATGCAAGGGCAATGGGCAACATAGACTTCGGAAAGGTGCTTTCTGCTGTCAGGGCTTTCGGCCATCTGCATTCCCATTTCTCGTGCATAAATTACACCGAGAAGGGAGAGAGGAACCACATGATCTTGGCTGCAAAAAAGCCAGATTTTAGAGCAGTTGCAGGGGAGATACTGAAGAAGAAAATGGACATAACAATAATCAGCGAGTCCCCAATTCTTGAAAAGGACAGCCTGAAAATGAAGAAGGTATTTGAGAACCTAGGGTATAAAAAATGGTAAGCATAAGGGACCTTCTGAAGGAATATGGTAAACCCTACTCTGAAATACTGGGCATAAACCTGAGAAGCAGGAAGAACTCAGAGATTGTGAAATGGTTTCTTGCGTCCTTGCTGTATGCAAAGCCCATCCAGGAAAGCTGCGCCACAAGGACTTATAGGGAGTTTGAAAGAAGAAGGGTTGTGACAGCTAAGAAAATAGTTGACACTGGCTGGGATGATTTGGTTGAAATACTTGATGCAGGCAGCTATACCAGATATGATTTCAGCACAGCCACAAAGCTTCTTTCTGTTTTCAGTGCCCTGTTAAAGAAGTACAGGGGAAACCTTAACGTCCTTTATCAGAGATCATCTGACAGCCAGGACATTGAAAAAAGGCTCATGGGACTCGGAAAGGGCATAGGTCCTGCAACAGTATCAATATTCCTGCGCGACATGCAAAAGACATGGAGAAGAGCAGAGCCAAAACCAACACCTCTTATGAGGATAGCGATGAAGAAGCTGGGAATAAAGGACATCAGGTCCTTTACAAAGAAAAATAAGCTTGATATTGTAAGGCTAGAGACAGCCCTTTTCAGGTATGGAAAAGAATTGAGAAGTAAGAAAAGAAAGAAATAAATGAGCGTAGCCAATTTCGACAAAAACACTAACCTTTATAAGACAGCCAACCAAAAATTCACCATGGTAATGGAGGACGTAAGTGCTGCATGGCATTCCTATAAGAGGAACCTCAAATCCCTTCTCGGAGGAATCTTCCTGATTTATGTAGTAATTTACGGTTCGGTACTGGTGGGATTCGTTCCAATGTTCTCTTATCTTTACAGTTACAGTGCATACGCTGCTACATGCCTTGGGCCTACAGCAATATGTGCGGCTCCTCCTGTAATGGGGCTGTTTCCTCCTGTTTTCATGGGCATCATGCTTGTAGTTGCACTGCTTCTGGCATATGTGCTCGTTGGTGGCTTCATAAAGATGTGTGAAGAGGCCCTGAAGAGAAGAACAAGAGTAAAAACAATGATTGAGACAAGCAAGAAGAAGTGGAAGCCATTCATTGGCGTTGGCCTGCTCGTATTTGCAATAACCATGCTCGTGTTCGGGATATTTCTTGCTCCCCTTGTTCTGGGCATAGTGCTCCAATCACCTGGATTGTTCATGTTCGGAATGATTTTCATGTATGTAGGATACATAGCGATATTCATCGTGGCACTCCTCCTTATCTTCTCCTTCCAGGCAGTTGCACTGGACAATTACAGGGTTGTTGAAGCCGTGAAAAGGAGCTATCACCTGTCCAAGTCCAACTTCCTTAGCGTGCTGGCACTAATGATACTTCTGGGAATCATGATGTTTGCAGTGGCGCTTGTACCTACGATAATTCTGGCCCTGATACTCTCCCTCCTTTTATCCCTGCAACCGCTTCTTAGCTTTTATTTCGCATTCATCATAGGCATCATATTCGCGGTTCCAATACAGTACCTGGGGTTCACATCATTCTACTTGAGGAACAGAAGGAAGGTCAGAAAACCAATTAAGAGAAAAAAATGAAAAGGAGGTGAAAAAATGACGAGAGTCGAGTGGAAGAGCTTCGATGTTGTTTCAGTCGGAAAGATATTTGCAGCGATATGGGCAATAATAGGCTTCTTGTACGGATTGGTGTTTGCCCTGTTTGCTTCAATGTTTGCAGGAATGCCAGGCGTCGGAGGAATGGCAGTAGGATTCGGAATAGCAGCAATCATCATATTGCCAATAGTGTTCGCGTTCATAGGCTTTGTAGCAGGAGTAATCGGAGCGTTCATCTACAACATTGTTGCAGGAAGGGTTGGTGGAATAGTAGTGAACACCTAAATTTTCCCCTTTTCCTCTTTCTTTTTCTTTTTATTTTATATCCAAAACCATTAAATACAGCCCTGTCAATATTAATTAGGCGATAACATGGCATTTTGGAACCAGTGGGCCGGTGCTCTGGCAAACCCGGTTAAGGAATTCAGGAAGGCAATGTACAAGGCGAACCTTGCTTCGGCCCTGTTCCATATGATGTTCCCGGCATTGGTAATGGGAGTGGTCACCTATTTCGCGTCATTAAGCATTGCAGCACTGAATCTCGGGGTGCTCATTCTTATAGCGCTGCTTTCAGGAATATCCGTGATAATAGGATGGCTCCTGTGGTCAGCAATAGTGTTCATACTCTCGAAGATAGTGGATGGCAGGGGAGGTTTTGTTACACAGAGCTACATGATGGCGCTCTATACAGCGCCATTGACCATTGTGGGTATGCTTGTAAGCATGCTCCCCCTTGGCGGCATACTGACATTGGTTATTTTGCTCTACAGCCTTTACCTGCTCTTTGTTGCAGTCCAGATTGTTCATGGTTTTGATACCAGGAAGTCAGTAACCATAGTGGTGCTGTCTCTCCTCTTGGTATTCTTCCTCTTGATCACCGTTTCAACAATATTCAGGGTTTTTGCAGTGGTTTCTTAGGTGGTATGGGTGGCATGGATAAGGGGGACCAGAAGGCGCAAAGAAAAAAGAATACAGTCAGGCACATATCCGTATACCCTGGCTGTTCTCAGGCGCATGAAAAGACTGAGCAACAACAAAAAGAAGTACGAGAGGATGATCCAGCTCCTTAGGGCAAAGAATGTAAGCGCTTACCTGGCTGTTTATGACAGTCCTGGACTGATAACGAGCAAGGAGGCTGCTGTGAAAGCCATAGCATTTTTCCTTGATTCATCAATAAGAGAATCTCAGACCAGGAGAAGAGGGAGAAGATACTTTGTAAACAAAGTCAGGAGAAACCTGGAAGGTATAGCACGGGATGTCAGTTACAAAGGAAAGACAGATGCAATAGCCAGCAGCATAATCAGGAAGTCTGACAGAGTCCTGGGCTGGAGAAAAGTCTGATTCCAGATGATGACACAGAAATATTATTAATATATAAGCTTGTTATCTATCTATAGAAATATGGAAGAAGTAATAGCATCTGCACCAGGCAAGATGTTGCTTTTAGGAAGTTATGCTGTTCTTGAGAAGCCCAATGTTGGTTATGTCGTTAGTCTCAATAAAAGAGTGTATGCGCGAGTATCGGAAAGCGAGAATAGGTTCGAGTTCGAGTTTCCTGACTTCAAGATACGTACAACAGCAGACTTTGAGGGCCAAGAACTTGTTTATGAACCTGGTTCGGAAAGGGCCACAGATTTTACTGATACTGCAACGAAATTAAGTTTAAGATACATCAGCGAGAAGGGATATAAACTTAGGCATTTTAAGCTGACAACTCACAATAATCCAGCATTCACGTACCAATGGGGGAAATCTAAGTCGGGTCTCGGCAGCTCTTCCGCTGTCACAGTGGCGACAATCGCTGCAATACTCGCTTTTCATGGGTTTGATGTCATAGAAAATAAAGACACCATACATAAGTTAGCCCAGCTTAGCCACAACATCACGCAGGGAAAGGTTGGTTCTGGATTTGACATTGCAGCATGTGTTTATGGTGGTGCTGTCTATGAGCGTTTCAGCAAGAAATTTATTCCTGATGTTTTGCCAGGTACAATAAAAGGCATAATTGACCGCGACTGGGACTACAGGATAGATCCATTGCCATTTCCAGACGTTCTACACACTATTGTTGGATATACGGGGAGTGCTGCCAATACCCGCATTATGGTCAGAAAGGTCAGGGAATGGGCTGCTAAGAGCCCTGATGAGTATGCCGCACTCCTACACACATTGAATGAGGAGGATAAGAAAGCCATAGGAGCCTTAAGGGATATCAATGAAAATCGTGGAGGTGCTATAGATAAATTTGCAAAATCCTTCATGCTTTCCCGTAAGCTCACAAGGGAGCTGGGCAGGCGTTCAGGTGCTCCCATTGAAACGCCCGAACTGAGCCAAATGATTGACGCTGCCCTTGAAGCCGGTGCAATAGCATCAAAGCTTCCAGGGGCAGGCGGAGGAGACAGTATAATAGCAATCTATACTGATGAAAAGGTACGCCAAAGCATTCATGACGCATGGAAGAGGTTTGATATAAAGCCAACTAGAGACATGAGAATAGAAAGCGACGGCATAAGAATGGAAAACAAATTCCCGGTCTGCTACGAATCTCAGAACAAATGATTGTTGATGGGCCTGGCATCACCGCCCGGAGCATGCTGGCTGATTTCTACTTTCCCTAGACATTCTTTCAGCTTTGCTTCAATCTCTTTCACTTCCTTCTTTAGGCATATTATTTTTACCTGTGGCCCCGCATCTATAGTGAAGTAGCAATCAAGACCTTCTTTCCTCCAGATGACTATATTTTGAATTATTTTTAGTGTTTCGGGCATCCAATAAACTATAGAAGGCTTGGTTGTCCACATGAGCGCATGCATTTTTAGTGCGTTCATCTCTGCAATAGAACCCACGGTTGCGATATCCTTCTCCGCTATACCGTTTCTGACAGCCTTCAGGTCTGACCCTATACTTTCAAGCCAGCATCCGTAAAAGGGGCATGTCTTCACAGTTTGGCGCATTCCAGCCCTGCTCTTCACATGCTTTTCAGTCTTCGAAACAACAGTTGTTATTATTCTGAAGTCAGGCCAATATTCTGGTTTTGCTATCTGTTTTCCGTAGCTGTCAGAGCCGTCCTCCCTCTCCCCCATGAGCCACTCCACAAACCCTCCTGAAATTGATCTGCATGCAGAGCCTGAGCCGCGTCGTGCCAAAACCGAGAGACCTTTTTTATCGAGTCCAATGCCTGCTGCTGCAGCCGCTGCAACAACCAGAGCTGCTGCACCAGATGCTGACGAAGCCAAGCCTGCAGCAGTTGGAAAGTTGTTCTCTGATACAATCTTTGCTTTCTCCCCTATTCCTGCGCGTTCCCTTATCAAGTCTATCTGTCCAAAAACCCTCTTGGCCTCTTCTTCTGTTCTTTCTCTTCCATCCAAAATAAAGATGTCCCTTTCATGTGGCCCAAATTCCACTGTGGTGGTTGTGCTCAATCCGTCCAAGGCCACGGAAATGCTACCGTTCTGCGGTAATATTAGTTTGTCGTCACGTTTCCCCCAATATTTCACTAGGGCGATATTCGAGTTTGCCACGGCAGTTGCTTTCATACAAATCTTTTCTCCTTTGGAACTTAAAAACGTTTAGCGCAATCAAAAGACAGATGCAATAGCCAGCAGCATAATCAGGAAGTCTGACAGAGTCCTGGGCTGGAGAAAGTTCTGAAATCACATCCTTATTGCTGTTCCTATCCTTTCCCCTTTCAGTGTCTTCTCGATGTTTCCTGGCACATTTGCGTTCACGATCTGCGACTCTATTCCCAGGTTCAGAAGCTCTACGACCTTGCTGTACATCCCACCTGTCACATCAACAGCTGTTGAGCCGCCCAGTTTTCTTTTCACTTCCTCGAGGTTTTCTTTGTTGACTTCGGATATCAGCCTTGCATTTGCAAATTTGTTCGGGTCAGCAGTGAAAACACCGTCAACATTGGTGCCGTGAATGATTTTTTTCGCGGAGAGGAACTTTGCAACATAGGGCGCAATCTTGTCCCCGGAAAGTATCGAGCATTTCTGCTTCATGTCATATGCAGGCACACCGTAGAGCACAGGTATCATTCCAATGTCAACCAGCCCCTTTATGCATTCTATATCCATTCTCAGCAGCTCGCCCCTGAACATTATTGCGTGCGATGACACCTGTGTTGGAATCGCAGGCAGCCCTTCTTCTATCATGGCCTTGGTAACAATTGAGTTCAGCTCGTTCTGCAGCCTCTGTGTTTCAGCAAATGCTTCCAGCTGCTCCCTGCTAGTAATACCCTTATGTATGCCTGTTCTCTTTACAATCTGGTGGCCGTATGACCCTGCCCCGTGTATCACAACCAGCCCGAATGAGTCTTCAGAATATGCATTTGCAATCTCCTTTGAAATCCTTCTGAGCGAGTCTGAATTCACCTTGGGCTCTTCGCTGTGCTTGTCAGTGATTACAGAGCCCCTGATTTTCAATATTATTAGTGGTTTCATCATAATCACTAAAGCAGTTTTTCAATGTCCTTGTACCCGAAACCTTTCAGTAACCTGAGGCTTTTTATCTCCTTTTTGGTGAACCAGTTGTAATCATTATGTTTCCTTGAGAGCTTTATTTTTCCGCTTGCCTTGCACGAGTAAAGCAGGCGCACGAAATGGTAGATTCTTTTGTTGAAGTATTTTATTGTGCTCGAGTTTATCCCAAGGAGCTTGGCATTCCTGATTTTCAGTTTCGTTTCCTCGTTCAGTTCCCTTTTGAGCGCCTGCAGCGGCTCTTCACCGAATTTGACCCCGCCTTCAGGGAACTGCCACTGGTTGGGGTATGTCTTGCTGTACCTGCTGCGCCTGACCATAAGGTACTTGTTTCCCCTCTTGATTACTGCTGTTGCCATTATCCTCTGGTTTATCATGAAACAACATTCAGTTGATGTAATATATATTTGACGCATATAAGTTAGGTAATATGAGAACTCGTCGAATTACGGAAGGAAAAGTGAAATTATGGGTACCAAAGGAAAAACTGTATGAGGCAGCTGTTTTTTATAATCCTGCTGCCGAGCTGTCAAGGGACATTTCTGTTGCAGCGCTTCAGGCCTATCAGAGGCATGCGGGAAAGACAATCACGGTTTGTGATGCACTTTCAGGAACAGGAATCAGGGGGATAAGGTATGCAAAGGAAGTAAAGGGAATAAGGAAATCAGTAATGGTGGACAAGAACCCGCTGGCAATTAGGCTGATAAAGAAGAACATAAAGGAGAACAACTGCAAGAAGTGCGAGGCAGTAAAGGACGATGTTAACCATTACCTTTACAGCGGTGTTGTGTTTGATTTCATTGACATAGACCCCTTTGGTTCGCCGAATATTTATCTTGATTCTGCAGCTCGCTCCATATTCCATCTGGGTTTTGTGGGCATAACAGCCACTGATACGGCTCCACTCTCTGGCTCATACCCTGATGCATGCTTCAGGAAATACGGAATCAGGTCTGTTAAGACAGATTATTATGCTGAACTTGGTCTAAGAATACTGCTTTCCCATTCTATTCTTGCATTTACAAAAAGGGACAGGGCACTGGTACCGATGCTGTGCTTTGCTGACAAGCATTACTTCAGGATTTTCGGAAAAATGGAGCATTCAGGCAAAATAAAATCCATACTGAAACAGTTCGGGTACATAAAGGAAAATGATCAGACAATAGGACCGATTTATCTTGGAAAGCTGAATGACAAGAAATTCTGCAAACAGGTATTGGAGGAAGTAAAGAAAAGAAAATTTGAAAAGGACAGAGCAAGTCTAATTTCTCTTGTTTATTCTGAGCTTGATGTCCCTTTCTATTATGATTTACACAAACTTGTCAAAAAAATGAGATTAGGCAAAGTACCAAAGACAGAAGCTGTTATGGAAGAGCTCGCTAAAAAACACTTCAGAGTTTCCAGAACACACTTCTGTCCAACAGCATTAAAGACTGATGCTAGCCTCGAAGAAGTAAAGAAAATATTGAAGAGGTTTTACGCGGGCGGGTAAGAACCCCGCCCAACGGTAAAACCCATGGCATTCACAGGGAACGTGGGAGCATTAATCTAGTTCAGGATAATATTTAGTCTTTTTAACCTTCTTTATTTTCTCTTTCCTTCTCTCTTCTATATCATACTTAAGAGATTCTAGGTCATCTTGCACTTTCTTTTTCCTTTTCTTGTACATATTCAAATCTTCTTCAGCTTCCTCTTGCGCTTTTTGATGCTCATAACCTTTCCTTGCCTTTTCCTTGTCAACATCAGCTGGTTTTTCTGTTACAAGTTCAGGTTCCTGTTTTTCAGTATACATTCATGTCACCTAGAATTATTATCTTTTTCTTGTCTTCTTCCTCTTTGTTGTTCTTTTTCTCCTTGTTTTCTTTCTTGTGTATCCTTTCTTCTTTATTCTTCCATTCCTTCCGTTCTTTCTTTTATTCTTGTTTATTTTATCCCAGATAGCGCACATGCCCACTCTTGGCCAGTAGCACCTTACTCCGAGGCATTGCTTCATGCCTTGGAAATAGAAGCATTTCTTGACCTTGTCACCCTTTCTTATCACGCTTGGCCTCTTGGGTTCAATCTTCCTGTACCTCATGCTTCCCATGGGAATCCCGCTTTCTGGAAAACTATGGGGCATCTTGTTTACCTTCTTCATGTACGCCTTTATCTTGATGTTAACCACCTAAAAGTATCACTTGTTCGTAATAAATATTATGTCAAACTAGTATATAAAGCTATC